>NZ_JBFTHS010000049.1:0-33118 GCF_056394365.1 Lysinibacillus sp. 10T31 | reverse complement strand
CGTTTCACTCGATTTTCTGTACGAGGAAAATCGAAGGTTGAAAACGARATGGGCCTCGCATTAATGGCCGTGAATTTAAGGAAATTCACAGCCATTAACTAAGAGCTAGATGGAGACAACATAAAAAATAGAGAAATCCGAATTTGAATKMATTCAAATTCGGATTTCTCACTAATTGAAGCTAGTTATGTCCCAGCCTCTTCCTAACAATCTATTAATCTTGATTCTTTGCTTTGAAGGCACGTTCCATGTCGCGTTTGGCTTCTTTTTTGCGCATGTCGTTGCGTTTGTCGTAATCTTTTTTCCCTTTGCCGACACCGATTAGTAGTTTGGCGTAGCCGTCTTTAATGTACATTTTTAATGGGACGATTGTGTAGCCGTCACGTTTTACGGCACCGACTAGCTCGCCGATTTGCTTTTTATGAAGCAGTAGCTTGCGGGCGCGTAGTGGGTCATGGTTAAAGCGGTTGCCTTGTTCGAATGAGCTGACATGCATATTGTTGATCCATGCTTCACCGCTTCGGATTTGTACATAGGATTCTTTTAGTTGAACCCTTCCTGCACGGATGGATTTAATTTCTGTGCCTGTGAGCACCATGCCCGCTTCAATTGTCTCTTCAATGAAGTAGTCGTGCCCGGCTTTTTTGTTTTGTGCTAATACTTTTCCAGTACCTTTTGCCATATAAAATCACCCTCTTCATCAATTATGCCTCGGCATAATTGCGTCTGGATTCGGCTTTGTGCCTGCACAAAGCCGAATCCGTGACATCCGCCGGAGGCTTTAACTTCTTTCAGCGGCTGTTTGGACACCCGCTGAAAAGTAACTTAAATCCGGCATTCATCACACCACCTATAGAGGTAGGAGACTTCTGCTGAAAGAAGTTAAAGGTTAAGCAGGTTCAACCCGCTTTTATTGATAAAGTGAAAGCACCCGCTTCAAATTGCTTTAAAGCGTCAATTGGTGCCTTCACTTATACTTATACTTTTACGTTATTTACGTTTTGGTTTTTTCTTTTTGTTTTTCTTGGCGACGCCTTCGTAGAACTTTTGCTTTTGCTTCACGCCTTTTTTAGGGCCTGGGCTTGAGCTATCTTTGCGGCGTCCTCGTGGATCACGGTCGTTTTCACGTCGTTCTCCTTGTCCGCCTCGTCCTTCTTCGTTACGACCATTGCGACTGCCATGTCCGCCTCGTCCTTCTTCGTTACGACCATTGCGACTGCCACGTCCACCTCGTTCTTCTTCGTTGCGACCACTGCGACTGCCACGTACGCCTCTCTCTCCCCCGTTGCGACCACCTTTGCGGCCATTACGACCATCTTTGTTGTCGCTATAATTTTTGCGTGCGTGAATAACAGTCGGTGCTGCTTTTCGAGTTCGTCCATAAGACGTTACCATTCCGACGATTTCAAAGTCAATCGATGACTCCTCAATAATAACATTTGCTACACGTACTGTAACTTCATCACCAATACGGAATTGACGATTTGTACGTTCACCGATCATCATCATTTGACGATCGTCAAAGCGATAGTAGTCATCTGTCATATTGCTAATATGGACAAGTCCTTCAATCGTGTTTGGTAGCTCAACGAAAATCCCGAAGTTTGTAATGGATGAGACGATACCTTCAAACTCTTCACCGATTTTATCGGACATATATTGTGCTTTTTTCAGTGCATCCGTATCGCGTTCTGCATCGACTGCACGGCGTTCACGTTCTGACGTATGGTCAGCAATTTCATCCATCGCCATACTCCACTGTGCAACTGTTTCTTTTGATGTATCTTTATTAATTAAATACGTACGAATTAAACGATGGACGATTAAGTCTGGATAACGTCGAATTGGTGACGTAAAGTGTGTATAGAAATCAGTTGATAAACCAAAGTGACCTAAGCTTTCAGGGTAATATTTTGCCTGCTGCATTGAGCGTAGAAGCATCGTTGAAATAACAGGCTCCTCTGGCATGCCTTCAATGGCTTTTAATACATCCTGTAGTGCCTTTGGATGTACTGTGTTTCCTGTACCTTTGATTAAAATACCGAAATTCGTGACAAATTCAAAGAAGCGTTGCAGTTTTTCTGGCTTTGGATCTTCGTGAATACGGTAAAGGAACGGTACATTCATCCAATGGAAATGCTCTGCGACTGTTTCGTTGGCAGCTAGCATGAAATCTTCAATTAATTTCTCAGCTACTGTACGTTCACGTAATTCGATATCTACTGGCCAACCATCTTCGTCCACGATCACTTTAGATTCTTTAAAGTCAAAGTCAATTGCACCACGCATTTCACGTTTAGTACGTAAAATGTTAGACAGCTCAGCCATATGTTTAAACATTGGTACTAGTGGCTCATAGCGGGCAAGTAGTGCTTCGTCTTGCTCCTCTAAAATTTTGTAAACGTCTCTATATGTCATACGCTCAGTTGTTTTAATGACACTTTGGAATATTTCATGTGAAATCACATTACCATTTGCATCAATAATCATTTCACAAGACAGTACTAGACGGTCAACCTGTGGATTTAATGAACAGATTCCATTCGATAATCGATGCGGAATCATTGGAATAACGCGGTCTGTTAAATATACACTCGTCGCACGATCATAAGCTTCAATATCTATTACAGAGCCTTGTGTTACATAATAACTAACATCTGCAATATGTACGCCAAGTTTATAAGTACCGTCTACATTTTTTGTTACGGTTACAGCATCATCCAAATCCTTCGCGTCAGCTCCATCGATTGTCACAATCGTTTCGTGGCGTAAATCACGGCGGCCCTCTAAATCTGCCTCTGTAATTTCATCTGGCACTTGTTGCGCAGCAGCAACTACTTCTTCTGGGAATTCAGGTGGAATGTCATGCTTATATAAAATAGATAGAATATCCACACCTGGGTCATTTTTGTGCCCTAAAATTTTAGTGATATAGCCTGTTGCTGATTTTAAATCTTCTGGCCAAGTAGCTACCTCAACGACAACCTTGTGTCCATCGACTGCCCCTAGCGTATCTCCCTTAGCAATGAAAATGTCCATCGGTAGTTTTTTGTCATCTAAAACAACAAAGCCAAAGCCTCGATTTGCTTGGAACGTCCCAACAAAGCTCGTTTGTCCACGCTCTACTACCTTTGTCACCGTACCTTCACGACGATCACCGAACGATTCCTTTAAAACACGTATTAAAACGATATCGCCGTTAATCGCACCATTTATTTCATGTGGTGGAATGAAAACATCATCCATCCCTTCAATATCAGGTGCCACAAAGCCAAAGCCTTTCGCGTGACCGATAAATTTACCTCGAAGTAAATTCATGCGCTCTGGCAGGCCATAGCGATTAGAGCGAGAACGCACAACTAAGCCTTGCCCCTCCATACGCACTAACGTTTTCACTAATTCTTTAAATTCGTCAGCATCTTTAAAACCAAATACATCCTCGATTTCGCCAACGGTTAATGGTTTATATTCTTCTTCACTGAAAAAATCGAGTAAACGACTTTGTAGTGTATCTTTCTGGTCTTTCATAATTTCCCTCCTTCATGAGAAAATCCTAATTATATTTTTATTGTGCCCAATTTAGGCTTTCTAAAAAGCGATAAATATCTTCATGTAACTGATCTTTTTCTTGATCTAACGTAATAACATGTTTTGAGTTTTCATACCACTTGATTTGTTTTTCAAGTGACTCAGTTTGATTATATATAATGTTGGCAGATTCTGTCTCAATTACCTCATCATTTGTCGCCTGTACGACAAAAATTGGTGCATAAATCATGTCAATTTCTTGACGTGTCCGAGCAATAAACTCTCGCAACTCCTGTAGAGATGGCATGCCCTTTTCAGCAATTAACGCAACCTCAGCTTCAATTTGCTGCTCGTCTTTACCTTGGAACTTTTTATAGTCCCTTGCATATTTTAGTACACCTTGAAACATAACATCTGTTGTACGCATCGTCATAGGAGAACACATTGTCACTATACCTTTCACTGGGTTATTCAGCGCAACATTTAAAGCCATCACCCCACCCAATGACAAGCCAGCAACAGCAATCTCCTCATAGCCAGCATCCTGCAGCTGTTTATACGCGGCTACGACATCCTGCCACCAATCGGCAGGACCTGTTGTAATAAGTTCCTCAGGCTCCACACCGTGACCTTTATAATGAGGTGCTAATGTAGTATACCCTTTTTTCTCTAAAAATCTACCAAGCATCCGCACATCCGCCGAGCTTCCCGTAAACCCATGCAATAACAAAACTGCTCTAGGTCCTGCCTGAAAGAAAAAAGGCTGTGATAACGATTTTTTCATTGCGAGCTCTCCTTCATCCAAATACATACTATTACCATTATAGCCATACTGAAGCTTCCTCAAAAGTTTTGACGATTGTTACTTTTTTTATTAATTTGATGGTCTTTTCTGGCAACCCGATGATCATTCTGGCATTTTGAGGATTCTATCCATCATTTTGGCTCTTCTATCCACGATTTTGATGGTTCTATCCACGACTTCTGGGATTCTATCCACGATTTTGGCTCTTCTATCCACGACTTCGGGAATTCTATGATTCTATCCATCACTCTAGCTTTTCCATCCGCCTATTTGATATTCGCGGGTATTTACCTTCCTTGCGCGAGCATTTGCTTCGCTTCCGCGAGTATTTCACTGCTCCGCGCGAGTATTCGCTTCGCTTCCGCGAGTATTTCCCTGCTTCGCGCGAGTATTCGCATTGCTTCCGCGAGTATTTCACTGCTCCGCGCGAGTATTCGCCTCTCTTCCGCAAGTATTTCCCTGCTTCGCGCGAGTATTCACCTTGCTTCCGCGAGTATTCGCATTGCTTCCGCGAGTATTTCACTGCTCTGCGCGAGTATTCGCCTTGCTTCCGCGAGTATTTCACTGCTCCGCGCGAGTATTCGCCCTGCTTCCGCGAGTATTTCCTTGCCCCGCGCGAGTATTCGCCTTGCTTCCGCGAGTATTTCACTGCTCTGCGCGAGTATTCGCATTGCTTCCGCGAGTATTTCACTGCTCCGCGCGAGTATTCGCCTTGCTTCCGCGAGTATTTCACTACTTCGCGCGAGTATTCGCTTCGCTTCCGCGAGTATTTCCTTGCCCCGCGCGAGTATTCGCCTCGCTTCCGCGAGTATTTCACTGCTCCGCGCAAGTATTTCCCTGCTTCGCGCGAGTATTTCTCTGCTCCGCGCGGGTGTTCACTTTACTGAACTAACTATGTATTGGCGTCCAAATAATTAGTACTATAAAAGAAAACGCCCAACCAATAAAGGTTAGGCGATATATCTTCAACTATTAGATTTTTGTAATAGCGAGTGCTAAAATAAAGAATAATATTGCTAACACAATTGTTGCACGATGAAGGATTAAATCCATACCGCGTGCTTTTTGCTTTCCAAATAGTTGTTCAGCTCCACCCGAGATGGCACCTGACAAGCCTGCACTTTTACTAGATTGAAGTAATACTACAACGATTAACGCTATTGATACGATAACTAATGAAACTAATACTACTGTATGCATTCACTGCACCTCCCGAACTTCGAACATCACAACATATCATATTATAACAAAAAAAGGTTCTCTTGACAAACTGAGATTAACAATTGCCCTCATTTCCCCTCCATCGGTTAGTTTTTCTAAAAAATTAACATACCATTCCACTACCATATTATCCTATAATAGTTAAAAACATAGCCATCACTAAAATTTCAAAACATATGCCATTCGTATAAGTTGATTGGGGTGAAGGCTGGGGCGGCTCATCGAACGCCCCAGTAAAAGCGCGGAAATCAACCTCACGTTTTAGTGATGAGTTAAAAATGTAATTATAATGGGAGGAATTATGAAAAAGAGTATATTGCTGATTTTTTCACTTATTATTTTAAGCATGCTTAGCGCTTGCTCAGCTGCTATCAAGATCGCCGAAGTATTAGTACAAGAGGAGCCTGGATTACAAGAGGAACCTGAATCAGTAGAAGAAACTTCTATGGATGTCAAGCTACCTACTAGTAAAGCTCCATCAGTTGAGTTTGCTACTGAAGATCTTTTTTCAACGACATTATTTAAGGAAGATCCTGCTTTGCTTCAATTTTCAAAAAAAGTTGAGAAGCATATAACAAAATTTGATACAAATTTTACAATAGTTTATAAAGGAAAATTAGATTGGGATGCATTTGAAGAACAACTAAATGATATTTATAACATAATTAATTTCGTTAATCCTTATACAGCAGGATACGTTGAAAATTACAATTGGGAAGCATGGGAAGTAGCTAATGGTTACGAGGTAGAGTTTGATTTTACATATTTAACAGATGCCAAGAAGGAAAAGAAAATTGATGCTTATGTGCAGGAATTTGCAAATAAGTTTATTACAAATGACATGGATGATTTTCATCGTGCTAAAGCCGTTAATGACTTTGTCGTACAACTGGCCACTTATTCTGATAAAGATGCGTCAGAAGGACAATCCGTTTATGAATTAATCAGTAAAGAAACGGGTGTTTGTCAAGCTTATGCATTATTAGCCTATCGTTTATTTTTGGCGGCTGATCTTGATGCTAAATATGTATATGGCTTTAGCGATAATCAGCTTCATGCATGGAATTTAGTAAATGTTAATGGTGATTGGTATCATGTTGACACGACTTGGAATGATGTTAATCCTGATGAACCATATGCTATTTCCTACGCATATTTTTTAGTGAATGACGAGAAACTAAGTGAAGATCATATTTGGGCAAATGAAAACTATTTTGCTGCTACGAGCAATGCGTATGATTTTATGCATGATATGTGGTACGCAGATACTGTTGGCAACATTATTTATTATAATAGCATGACCGATAGCATGGTATACGCCTATGATTTAGCAGCAAAACAAAATAGACAAGTTACGGAAACATCCTGCTATTACTTGGCGGCTGTTGGCGATGCGATTTATTGCAGTGATTATGATAATGCCGGCTTTTTAACAAAGATATTTATAAACGATGGCTCAGAAGAAGTGTTATTAGAGGAAGAGGTTTTAAACTTGTTCATTGATGATAAAGGGGCTTTATTATACGAAACCATTGACGGTGAAAAACGTTCCCAAAATTTATAGCCATTTCAAGAATCTGCATGCTTCCATCAATCAATGGATAGTAAGCAGATTCTACTTTCACCTTCTGTCTTTAATCTATTTAAAAACATACGTCATGAGTAAAAGTTGATTGGAGTGGAGACAGGGCGACTCCTTGGGGATTAGCGATAGAGGAACGAAGCGGCTCATCGGATGCCCCTAGGAAGCTTTGCTCTGTGCGAAAGCGTAGCGTCAGCAACAACAAATGTTTTCTGTAGCGAAAGCAAAGCGACAGCTACAAATGTTTTATCTGCGCGAAAGCGTAGCGTCAGCGACAAAGCGCCCAGTCGGAACGGAAATCAACCACACACTTTTGGAATTAACACTATCCCCTAAATTCATCCTTGCTTTACACCTTCCTTTACATTTACTTGTGAATTGACCCTAAGGAGGAAAGTCATGAAATACTCAAAAAAATGGAGTTCATTGTTGTTAGCAAGTGCTATTGCTTTGTCGTCGATTAGTATCGCCCAGCCGCAAGTACAAGCTGCCCAAGCTAAGAAGCCAACAAATGTGATTATGCTCGTGATGGATGGTAGTAGTAATAATGCTGTTACCCTTTCTCGTTGGTATAAAGGTGAAGGCTTAGCGATGGATGAAATTTTATCAGGGGCAGTGCGTACATATTCTGCCGATTCAGCTATTACTGACTCTGCTCCTGCCGCTACTGCGTTAGCAACTGGGCATAAATCGAATAATAAGTTTGTGGGTGTGCTACCATCCGTTATTAATTCACCAGGGCTAAAGCAAATTGCCAAAGAGGATGCCTATAGACCTGTAGCCAATGTTTTAGAAGGGGCTAAACAACAGGGCAAGGCAACTGGTTTGATTTCTACTTCGGAAATTCAGCACGCTACACCAGCTGGCTTTTCCGCGCATGTGAATCATAGAAGCCAATATGATGACATCGCTGAGCAGCAAGTTTATCAAAACATTGATGTCGTATTAGGCGGCGGTTTAGAATCTCTGGCACCAGGCACAACTAAAAATGCTCGTCAAGATGGCGAGAATTTAGTGGATGTCCTTAAGGAAGAAAATTATGACATCGTTAAAACGCGTGATGAGCTCTTTAAAAGTAAAGCGTCAAAAATTTGGGGAAGTTTTGCTCCAAGTGCCCTTGCCTATGATTTAGATCGTGCCAAAACAAGAGCATCCGAGCCTACTCTTGCTGAGATGACAAATAAAGCCATTGGTACCCTTAAAAAGAATGAGAACGGTTTCTTCCTATTTATAGAGGGGAGTAAAGTGGACTGGGCGGCTCATGCCAATGACACAATTGGCATGATTAGCGAAATTTTATCGTTCGATGCTGCAGTCAAGGAAGCCATTGATTTTGCAAAAGAAGATGGCAATACTATGGTCATTGCTGTTACAGACCATGGGAATAGCGGTATTTCAATGGGGAATGCCAACACGACGAATACTTATCCCAACACCCCTGTATCTGCCTATATCGATCCTCTAAAGAAAGCTAAAATGACAATTGAAGGTGCGCTAAGCCAATTAAAAGAAGATCATTCAAATATTGTTGAAGTCGCTGCACTTTATGGATTAGATGATTTATCTGTGGGCGAGCTCACAACATTACAATTAGCTAAAGACCCCGGAGAAGAAATGGTAAAAATGCTTGCCAACCGCGCTAATATTGGCTTTACAACTGGTGGGCATACTGGTGATGATGTGTTTTTATACTCATTCGGACCATCTAAAATTACAGGTCTTGTAGAAAACACGGATTTAGCACATGCGATGGCACAGTTTATGGGCTTCGATTTAAATAAGCTTACAGACGATTTATATATACCAGCAACAAAAGCATTCATGGAAAAAGGCTACACATCTAAAATTGACTTAGCTGATAAAGAAAATCCTAAATTTATTGCACAAAAAAATAATGTAACCGTTACAATCCCAGTTAATAAGAACATTTTAATATACGAACAAGACAAAACAGCAAAAACACACACCTTCGACACAATCAATGTTTACAACGGCACTGAATTTTACGTTTCTAAAAAAGTTTTAAATGTAATCAAATAAGGGCTTTTTCGGGAGTTAATCTCCCACTTACTTAGGGATTCTGTACCGGGATAAAAATCGGGGCGCTATCATAAGTTGAGGTGTTTAACTTGATGATGGCGCTTTTCTTTTTTGCTCAAATATGTCTTGGCAAAGTCCTTGTTTTGCAGCTTCCATTTTGGTTATCCCCTTCTGCATCTCATCATAATTTATACCCATATTTTCCGTCTAATTTACCTTGATTTTACTTTCATTTAGTATGCTTAATGTAACGAAGACATGGATTGTTTAAAATGTCCTATTACGAAATTTAAGGATTTCTTAAGTACCAATCAAGCAGAAAAACAGCGATAATAAAGGTGATTGTAATTTTAGTAAAATACCAGTTGGGATGAAACAAAAGTGATTTTATTCCCTTTATTTTAGTTACGTTTTCCAAAACCTTAATTTTACCTTAAATTAATCTTATGATTTTATGAATAAAGAGAAATTCAGCAACATTTTTATCTACAATCCGTCAAAACAGTGTTAAAAATTTAATTAGGGTGTAAAATTAAATTTTAGAAAAAACTTGAAAAAATATCTAGTTATTTAGTATATTTACAAAGTTATAATCTTTTTTCATTTTTAATTGGAGGTGGACATATGCAATCCATTAAAAATAATGAGGTTTTACGTTTTATAGGCTTTACGTTATTTTACTTCATCATTTTAGCGCTCTTGTTTTTTATCCATGGCTTCCATGATATGAACGCAGGACCATTTATATATACGGAATTTTAAGAAAAGGAGATATAAACTATGTTAAGTATTTTAGAGGCTATTCAAAAAGTGGCACAACAGCATCCACATCGAACTGCATATCAAACCAATAGTGATTCTTTAACGTATGGTGAGCTTTGGCATCTTTCTGATTATGTAGCACAATATTTAATGGCTCTTGATTTAAAAAGACAACAACCTATCGTCGTCTACGGGCATATGTCACCTTTACAAATCGTTGCCTTTTTAGGTGCAGTAAAGGCAGGTCATTCGTATGTACCGGTTGACTCTTCTACACCGTCTGAAAGGTTACAGATTATTATAGAAGCTTCTCAGGCATGCTTGCTATTAAAAACTGAAGCATTAAGCTCAAATCAAGCAGTTCCTGTTGTGGAAGTAAGTGATTTAGTGGCTCAAGCTACTAGCATTTCGACAGAGCCCTCAACTTGGGTTAAGGATCAAGAAATTCATTATATTATTTACACATCTGGTTCTACTGGTAAGCCAAAAGGTGTCCAAATTACAGCCGATAATTTAGCACATTTTGTTGCTTGGATGCATGAACATTTCCCATTACAGGAGTCTGGTGTGTTTCTAAATCAAGCGCCTTATTCCTTTGATTTATCTGTGATGGATTTATATCCTGCACTCGTTAGTGGGCAAACTCTTTATGCTATTACACAAGAGCAAATTGCTAATCCAAAAGCGTTATTTGAGTCATTAGCTTCATCTGAAATTCGCGTTTGGACTTCGACACCTTCCTTTGCGAAGATGTGTTTAATGAACAAGGAATGGGATCAGGCGTTAATGCCTTCTTTAAATACGTTTTTATTCTGCGGAGAGGTTTTACCAGTATCCGTATCAAAAGAATTAATGCAGCGCTTCCCACAAGCTTCTATTTTTAATTTATATGGTCCTACCGAAACAACTGTTGCCGTATCTTATGTAGAAGTGACAAAGGAGCTTTTAGAACAATTTGACCAATTACCAATCGCCCCTCTATCTGAGCCTAATCTATCCTTGCAAGAAGATGGCGAGATTATTATTTCTGGACCGACTGTAAGTGCAGGTTATCTTGGTGCGCCTGATTTAACACTTAAAGCGTTTCCTACAATAGGGGATCAACGCATTTATAAAACTGGGGACGTTGGTTATGAAAAAGATGGCTATCTATTCTTTTCTGGCCGTAAAGATTTCCAGGTAAAACTGCACGGTTATCGTTTAGAAATCGAGGAAATTGAAAAGCAAATTGGCAATCTCCCACCTGTTGCTAGCTGTGTTGTTATACCTATTTCAAAAGATGATGAGATTGTTTCACTAAGTGCGTTTGTTGTTCTTCGTGAGCCATTGACGGACTCTGCCTTCAAAATGACGAAGCAGCTTAAAGCATTGTTAGCGGAGTATTTACCATCATATATGATCCCGAAAACGTTCAAATATATTGACTCTTTACCTTTAAATACAAATGGTAAAGTTGATCGTAAAGGATTGGCGGTTATGGAAACAGTATGACGGCTTATGGAAATATATTTTTTTTCATCATCATTGGTATTTTATTAATGCCAACCATTATTTTAGGACTACGTGGGAAATCAGCTAAACGCTATAATATCTTTATTTCGATTGTCGTGTTAGCTCTTATTTTTGGTAACTCCCTTAATGGCTCAACTTCTCTTATACTATTTACAGTATTTCAGTTATTATTAATTATCGGTTACCAAAAATATCGCTTACAGAAGAATAGCACGTCCGTATTCGTAATTGCTGTACTGCTGTCTATTTTGCCACTTGTACTTGTGAAGGTTCTGCCTATGCTTGGCCTTCATCATTTATTTGGATTTTTAGGGGTATCCTATATTACCTTCAAATCGGTACAAATGATTTTAGAAACACGTGATGGCTTAATTAAGGATAAAATTTCTGTAGTTGAGCTTGCTTATTTCTTACTGTTCTTCCCAACAATAACTTCAGGACCTATTGATCGTTGGAGACGCTTTTATAAAGATATGCACACAGTGCCATCTGGTCAAGACTATCAAAAGCTACTGTTAAGTGGGATCAATTATATATTTGTAGGCTTTTTATATAAATTTATTTTGGCTTATTTAATATACAATTACACGCTTATTTATTTACCAAGTCAAACTTATAACTATTTGACACCTTTTCAAGGGCAATTAGCGTATATGTATATGTATAGTTTTTATCTATTTTTTGATTTTGCAGGTTATAGTGCTTTTGCAGTTGGTGTCAGTCGCATTATGGGTGTTCAAACGCCAATTAACTTTAACCGTCCATTCTCGAGTCGCAATATTAAAGACTTCTGGAATCGTTGGCATATGAGTCTTTCCTTCTGGTTCAGGGATTATGTTTATATGCGCTTCGTGCTTTGGATGACAAAGAAAAAATGGATTAAAAACAAATATACAGTTTCTTATCTTGGCTTCTTTTTACTGTTCTTTTTAATGGGTATTTGGCACGGATTAGAATTGCACTTTGTTGTCTACGGTCTCTACCATGCCTTATTAATTATTTGCTTTGATAAATTTGAACGTTGGAATAAAAAGCGCAAGATTTGGCCAAAAAATAAATGGACTCACGCAATTGGCGTATTTATTACGTTTAATGCCATTTGCTTTGGTTTCTATATTTTTTCAGGAACATTATTTTAATTAATGGCTCTGTTCATGTTTTTATGAATAACGCAGCCTAAACACTAAAGGAGATTTTATAATTATGGATAAACAACAAGTTTTAGAAATGTTAGTAGAGTTATGCGAGGACGATATCATTTTAGAAAACCCAGATATCGATTTATTTGAAGAAGGACTTCTTGATTCATTCGGTACCATTAATTTATTAGTGGAAATTGAAAGCCGCTTTAATATCTCAGTGCCAATTACTGATTTCAACCGTGAGGAATGGAACACGCCAAATCGTATTGCAACGGAATTAGCTGAAAGACAATGATTAAGAAAGGCTTTCTATCATTATTAATTGCCTTTGCTCTTTTTGCCGCCTTTATATTCTTCCCTAATTCCTGGATAAAAGCTTGGATTTCAGATAAAGAAGTAGAGCAAGCAAAGACTAGTATGTCTCCGTTAGTGTTCCAAGGGATGTATTTTCAAGAGCGCATGTTGCAGGAGCCTAATACTATGCCTTTATACGGCTCCTCAGAATTAAATCGTTTTGATCCTTTCCATCCTTATAATTATGCTCGAGCGACAAACGCTCCGTATACGACATTTATGGTCGGGCGTGGTGGAATGCAGTCTATTACACACTTTTTAAATTTTGCTGCACAGGAAAAGAATTTAAAGGATAAGAAAATTGTTTTCATCATTTCCCCACAATGGTTTACGAAAAAGGGAATGAATGAATTACATTTTTCTCCTAACTATTCGATGTTGCACGCTTATGATTTAGCATACAATAAGAACATTGACGAAGATCTTCGAAATCGAGGAATGAAACGCCTGCTTGAATTTGATACTGTAAACCGCGATGATCTGCTAAGAACAATTTATGAATATAAATTATCTGGTGGTAAGGAAAAACCAATCATCGGGCGACTTGCAATGATGGCCGGCCATATCCAAAAGGCACTTTTAGAGAAAAAAGATTTGTATTACTCGCTATTCCCTCGAGAGGGAAGTAAGTTAAAAAGTAATGACAAACTAGTTGTAGACCAAACGTTTGAACAACAACTACAAAATGCCGAAAAATATGGCGAAAAACGTGTTTCCAATGATTTAATGATTGAAAATAAATTTTATAAACGTCTTGTAAATGCTAATATTAAAAAGTTTGAAGGAATGCGCAAAAACGAAGATTATACGACTTCGCCTGAATATGAGGATTTACAGCTTGTCATTGATATTTTAAAAGATGCTGGTGCAAAGCCTCTATTCGTCTCTATTCCAGTAAACGGTCATTGGTATGACTACACTGAATATCCTGCTGATCGTCGTGAAAAATATTACGAAAAAATGAACCAGATATTGACTGATAATGGTGTTCCATTTGTTGATTTCTCTGGCCATGATTATGATCCTTATTTCATTATGGATACGATTCATATTGCATGGAAGGGCTGGGTATATCTAGACCAAGAGCTAGACAAATATTGGGCACAGAAATAAAGTGCATTGTTCTAATAGGGACAGTCTAAAGTGTTAATCACTGAGGACTGTCTCTTTTTTATGTAGATTATCTTTGATGGCAAATGTAATGTTTAGAGCTTATTTTGAAGACTATTGTGTCAATGAAAGAAATGTGCCATATATTCATTAAAGTATGGCTTCGGCAAAATGTGGGTTGATTTCCGTTCCGACTGGGCGCTTTCCTGGGGGCGTCCGATGAGCCGCTTCGCTTCGCTGCAGGGTCTCATCTGTGACGCTAATCCCCAAGGAGTCGCCCAGTCTCCACTCCAATCAACTATTTCTCTTTGCGTGTTTTTTCTGGTGTTTCATTCTAATCCATAGTGATAAAAGAAACTGCAATAAGATGTGTTTTTGTGCGAAAGTGAGTAGCCTGGAAAGGAAAACAATGAAAAACGTATCCTTAATTCCACACTCTTCAATTCTTTTTTAATATTCCTAAGTATTCATTCCATGGCCCAACATCTGTTGTATATCGTTCTGCCATTACTCGAACAATTTAAGCTATTCCAGAATTTCAATAGCTTCCTTCATATTAAAATTCACGCTCCTGCCTCCTTCAAATGACTCGAGGTCCCTGTTTGAAGGTTTACCTTCATTGTCCATTATTCATATATCATAACCCAATATTTTTCCTTATCCCCTTCTTCAATTACCTTCTTCCAACCATTCTTCTCATAAAATTTCAAAGCTTTGTGATTTTCGGATACACATTTTAATCTTAACGGTTTATTCATTTTTTTAATGGAGGCATTTAGTAAGTGACCCCCTACACCTTTACCTAAGACATCTGGATGAATAAATAAATTATGAATGAAGTTATCTGGCAAGTATAATGAAGCAAATCCAAGTATACGATTGTCCTCTTCCGCTACAATTATATGTTCTTCTATAGTATCTTTATCAAAATCGTCTAATGTCAATTCTTCTAAAGCCGCCCAATGGAAATTTTTACGCCGCGATTCCAGATAGATCATTCTTAATTCTGGGTAATCTAATTCATTCGCTTCTCTAATATTCACATGCTCACCTTTGCTTTCATAATAATTTTAAGTGACTAATCAATTATGCCTGGGCATAATTGCGTACGGAGGCTTTAACTTATTTCAGCGGATGTTTGGACACCCGCTGAAAAATGTCTTAAACCCGAATTCATTTTACCACATATAGAGGTAGAGACATTTGTAGCTGACGCTTCGCTTTCGCTACATAACACATTTGCTAAAAGAAGTTAAATGAAAAAAGTTTAAGTTCTTCAGCATCATCGGAAAATTGGATTAATCTTTCAAACTTCAAGCCTACTTTTTCAAGTAGCTTAGCTGAAGCTTCATTATCTTGAGTTGTGATAGCTACAATACGTTTTAATCCTAGTATATCTATACCATATGCTAATGTTGCAGAGGCTGCTTCATAGGCGTATCCTTTTCCCCAATACTTAGGAAGAAAAGCGAAGCCAATATCCACATCTTCTAGCGACTCTCTTTTAACTAAACCACAAATTCCAAGGGGGGTTTGATCTTCTTTTCTTTCAACTAAATAAAGACAAAATCCAAATTGCTCATACATGCGAGTTGGCCCATTTACTATATATTCAGATGCATCCTCTACTGTTCTTAATCCGCGATCACCGATGAACTGCAACCATGAAGGATCATTCATTAGCTCAAGGATAAAATCTGCATCATCTGTTGTTTGCAAGCGAAGGGTCAGTCGTTCTGTTTCAAAAATTTTCATAGTCCTATCACTTTCCTCTCAGTATTGTATTTTTCCTTTTCTAAGCTTTTTCCCCTATATGTAATTTATGTTTTGAATTAAATATATAACAACGGACTAAGTATTGCACTTGCATTGCCTTTCAGAAGAGTAGATCCATTTTCTCTGGTTTATCATATATAAATGAAATAAACGCATCCATTCCAGTAAAAGCATTTCAGCGGTTCTTTCGGGGATCTGATCACTTCTCTTGGGGAGCCGAGCAGTTTTCGGGGTTTTCTGATCACTTTCCCACGCTACCAGATCACTTTTTCACACTACCCGAGCAGTTCCCCTCGTTACCCGATCACTTTTTCACACTACCCGAGCAGTTCCACACGCTACCCGATCACTTTTTCACACTACCCGAGCAGTTCTCCACGTTACCCGATCACTTTGCCAAAAACTGCCCCTCCTCAATTACTCGCTCGAGCAATAAAAAAAAATCGCCTCAAAAGTATTTGCATACCTTTGAGGCGATATTACTGAAGCTACTTAGTAATAGCTTATTTTAAGTTATAGAATGAGTTTAAACCAAGGTACTCAGCTGTTGCACCAAGTTGATCTTCAATGCGAAGAAGTTGGTTGTATTTAGCTACGCGGTCTGTACGAGATGGAGCACCTGTTTTAATTTGACCAGCGTTTGTAGCAACTGCGATATCAGCAATTGTTGCATCCTCAGATTCACCAGAACGGTGAGAGATAACTGCTGTATAACCAGCGCGTTTTGCCATTTCGATCGCTTCAAATGTTTCTGTTAACGTACCGATTTGGTTTACTTTGATAAGGATTGCATTACCAACACCTTGCTCAATACCAGCAGCAAGTTTTTTCGTATTTGTTACGAATAGATCGTCGCCTACTAATTGTACGCGAGCGCCAATGCGATCTGTTAATAATTTGTGTCCAGCCCAGTCGTTTTCGTCTAAGCCATCTTCAATTGAGATGATTGGGTATTTAGCAGTTAATTCCTCGTACCAGTCAACCATTTCTTCAGACGTTTTGACAACGCCTTCACCGTCTAAGTGGTATTTGCCATCTTCTTTATTGAATAATTCAGATGACGCAACGTCCATTGCAAGTTTCACTTCTTCACCTGGTTTATAGCCAGCTTTTTCGATTGCTTCTAAAATTACAGTAATGGCTTCTTCGTTAGAACCAAGGTTTGGTGCGAAACCACCTTCGTCACCTACAGCTGTGTTATAGCCTTTCGCTTTAAGCACTGCTTTTAAGTTGTGGAAGATCTCAGCGCCCATACGTAATGCATGGCGGAATGATTCTGCGCCTACAGGCATTACCATGAATTCTTGAATGTCTACGTTGTTGTCAGCGTGAGCGCCGCCATTTATGATGTTCATCATTGGTACTGGTAGTTGTTTTGCGTTAAATCCACCAAGATATTGATAAAGAGGTACATCTAAATAATCTGCCGCAGCATGTGCAACTGCCATTGATACACCTAGAATGGCATTGGCACCAAGTTTACCTTTGTTTTCTGTGCCGTCTAGCTCGATTAAAGCTTTGTCGATGACTACTTGATCAAGAACTGAGTAGTTACCTTCTAGCTCTTGAGCAATAATTGTGTTTATATTTTCAACTGCTTTTAATACACCTTTGCCTAGGTAACGAGATTTGTCACCGTCGCGTAATTCTACTGCCTCATATTCACCTGTAGATGCACCTGATGGTACGATTGAGCGTCCAAAAGCGCCTGATTCTGTAAATACTTCAACTTCTACTGTTGGATTCCCACGTGAGTCTAAAACTTCGCGCGCATAAATTTGTGTAATAAATGGCATAATTAATTCTCCTCTTTTTCAATTAATGATTGACCTGTCATTTCAGAAGGTTGTGACACCTCTAATAATTCTAACATGGTTGGCGCCAAATCGGCTAAAATGCCACCATTTCTTAACATTAAATTCGGTTTTGTCACAATTACTGGAACAGGATTTGTTGTATGAGCTGTCATTGGATTCCCTTCTAAAGTAAGAACTTCATCAGAGTTACCATGGTCAGCTGTAATAATAGCTGCGCCACCTTTTGCAAGGAGTGCATCTACTACTTTACCAAGACATTCATCGACTGTTTCAATGGCCTTGATTGTTGGCTCTAACATTCCGCTATGCCCAACCATATCAGGGTTAGCGAAATTAAGAATAATGCCATCAAATTTATCGGCCGCAATCTCTGCAAGTAATGCTTCTGTTACTTCATAAGCACTCATTTCAGGTTTTAAATCGTATGTTGCAACTTTTGGAGATGCAATTAAAATACGTTCTTCCCCTTCAAATTTCTCCTCACGGCCACCACTCATAAAGAATGTAACATGCGGATACTTTTCTGTTTCTGCAATACGAAGCTGCGTTTTGCCATTAGAAGCTAACACTTCACCAATCGTATTTTTCAAGTTGTCGTTTGCATACGCAACTTGAGCATTTACTTCGTCACTGTAGTGTGTGAATGACACAAATTTTAAATTCTTTGGATGATTCGCTGATAAAGCAAAGCCATCAAATTCACAATTTGTAAACACTTTAGACAGTTGAATTGCACGGTCAGGGCGGAAGTTGAAGAAAATAACAGCGTCATTATCGTCAATTGTTGCCACTGCTTCTTCATGCTCTTGAACGCTAAATGGAATAACAAACTCATCTGTTACATCGCGTTCATATGATTCAGCTACACCACTTGCTGCGCTGTCAGCTGTTTGACCAACACCATCTACCAGCACATTGTACGTAAGGGCTACACGATCCCAACGTTTATCACGATCCATTGCATAATAACGACCATGAATAGAAGCGAATTTGCCTACGCCAATGTCCTTCATTTGTTTTTCAGTTTCTTCAATATAGCCTAAAGCTGTTGACGGTCCAACATCACGACCATCTAAGAAACCATGTACAAAGACTTCGTCTAGGCCATGTTGTTTTGCAAGCTTTAATAGTGCAAACATATGCTCATAATGGCTATGTACGCCACCGTCTGAAAGTAAGCCCATAATATGAAGCTTCGATTGATGAGCTTTAGCATGTGCTATTGCATCCAAAAATGCTTTATTCGTAAAGAAATCTCCTTCACGAATTGATTTATTTAAGCGTGTTAAGCTTTGATAAACAATACGTCCAGCACCGATATTTAAGTGTCCAACTTCAGAGTTCCCCATTTGACCATCTGGTAACCCCACCGCTTCACCTGCTGCAGTTAAGGTTGAATGTGGGAATTCATTCCAAAAACGATCGAAGTTTGGTTTGTTAGCTTGGGCTACTGCATTTCCGAAAGTTTCGTCGCGAAATGCAAAGCCATCTAGAATAATTAATGCTACTGGCTTTTTAGGCATTTGCTGCCGCCTCCAATAATTGTAAATATGATTCTGGCTGTAAACTTGCTCCACCGACTAAAGCGCCATCGATATGCTCTTTTGATAATAATTCCTGAATGTTCTCAGGTTTTACGCTACCGCCATATTGTATACGTACAGCATCGGCCGTTTCAGCATTATACAGTTCCTTCACTACTGCACGAATGGCTCCGCATACTTGGTTAGCATCTTCTGCTGTAGCTGTTTTACCTGTACCGATTGCCCAAATAGGTTCATAGGCGATCACCATATGCTCCACTTCTTGTGCTCCAAATCCAGCAAGTGCTGCTGTAATTTGATGAGCAACCTTTTGCTCAGTAGTCCCCGCTTCACGTTCCTCAAGCGTTTCTCCACAGCAAATAATTGGTACGATGTTATGCGCTAGTGCTGCAGCAACCTTTTTATTGATTGCTTCATCTGTTTCATTATAATATTCACGTCGTTCAGAGTGTCCTAAAATAACATAGTCTACTTCCACGCTTGCTAGCTGAGCTGGACTAACTTCTCCAGTGAATGCACCTTCGTTTTCGTAATGCATCGTTTGTGCACCAATTGCTAGCTCAGATTCACTAGCAACTTGCACAAGCGTAGGTAGGTAAAGTGCTGGTGCACAAACAACAGCGTCTACTTTATCATTTGAAGGAAGTTTGTCCTGTACCGCATCAACAAACTGAATAGCCTCTTCAAATGTTTTATACATTTTCCAGTTACCTGCAATAATTGGTTTACGCATCATTCTTGCCTCCTATGTTTTTTATTCATTAAATCAATTATGCCTCGGCATAATTGCGTCCGGAATCGACTTTGTGCTTAGGCCTGCACGAGGGCCGACACGATGTCGGTCATTTCGGTAATGCCACAGGACGTGGCGTTTTTACCGATGCAGGTCAGTTAGCCGTTATCGCATGGATGCGATGATTTTAGGCTAACATCCCCTAAGAACTCCTTTCCGATTCCGTGACATCCGCCGGAGGCTTTAACTTCTTTCAGCGGGTGTTAAGACACCTGCTGAAAGAAGTTAATGTTTTACTTATCGTTTAATGCCACAATTCCAGGAAGGTCTTTCCCTTCCATTAATTCAAGTGATGCACCGCCACCTGTAGAAATATGGTCCATTTTATCGGCAACTGCAAATTTTTCTACTGCTGCTGCAGAATCCCCGCCGCCGATCACTGTATAACCAGCTGTTGTTGCCATAGCTTCAGCTACAGTTTTTGTACCATTCGCAAATTTATCCATTTCAAAGACACCCATTGGTCCATTCCAAATAATTAATTTAGAATCTTTAATAACTTCTGCATATTTAGCAGCTGTTTTCGGACCAATATCTAAGCCCATCCAATCCGCTGGAATAGCGTCTACATCTACAATTTTTGTTTCAGCATCTTTTGAAAATTCGTTTGCGACAACGGCATCGATTGGCATATGTAATTGCACGCCTTTTGCCTTTGCTTTTTCAATAAAGGATTTTGCTAAATCGATTTTATCTTCCTCTAATAAAGATTTACCGATATCATAGCCTTGCGCTTTAATGAATGTAAATGATAAACCGCCACCGATAATTAAGTGGTCAACTTTTTCTAATAAGCTTTCAATAACACCAATTTTGTCTTTAACTTTGGCACCACCGATAATGGCTGTAAATGGATGCTCTGGGTTAGACAAAGCTTTACCTAGCACATCTAATTCCTTTTGCATAAGGAAACCGGATACTGCTGGTACATGCTTGGCAATTCCTTCAGTTGAAGCGTGTGCACGGTGAGCTGCACCAAATGCATCATTGACATAAACGTCCGCTAATTTTGCAAATTGCTCTGCTAATGCAGGATCATTTTTCTCTTCACCAGCATGGAAGCGCACATTTTCAAGTAAAATCATGTCGCCATTTTGCATATTTGCAACAGCGTCTTCTACCTTTTGACCAATTGACTCATCTAATTTTGTAACAGGCTTGCCCATTAATTCAGCTAAACGTACGCCTACTGCAGTTAGGCGCATATCTTCTTTTACTTCACCCTTTGGACGTCCTAAGTGAGAGGCTAAAATTACTTTGGCACCTTGTTCCACTAAATATTCAATTGTAGGAATTGCTGCTCGAATACGTGTTTCGTCCGTAATCGCACCTTCTGCCATTGGTACATTAAAATCAACACGTACAAATACGCGCTTACCTTTTACATCAATATCTTTCATCGTCTTCTTATTTAACATGAAGAAACCCCCTTCAAAGTTTTTAGTCGTGAATTTCCTGGATTCGCCCATCTTGGCTCCTCACATGATTCACTTAACTGTATTAGATAAAAATAGTTGGTGTCCATCATCATATAGGATTGATTTTGTAAGCTCATATTATCCAAACTTTTAATACAAGTGGATTGGAGAGACTGGTCGACTCCTTGGGGATCCGCGTCACAGATGAAACCCCGTGGCCCACGAACGCACCCAATCGGAACGGAAATCAACCCACGTTATGGTGAAGTACCCTTTTACTTGCTTTTATAGTAGCAAAAGTAACGTTCTATGTCTTGCAATTGTATAATCAGACATGTGTCTGCCTTATATTACGTATAAAAAAGGAGCAAGGGTAAATTTCCCTTACTCCAATTACCCTTGTATATTATATCTTTTAGATATTATAAAGGCTATACTTTTTGTGCGCAAAAAGCAGTATTATGTCACACTTTTTACTTGAGTTATCGAATTATGACACTTATTTAGTGTTTAATCCTTTTTCTGCGATATATAAAGCTAAGTCCATTAAACGAGTAGAGTAACCAATTTCGTTATCATACCATGCTAGAACTTTTACCATACTATTTTCTAATACCATTGTAGAAAGACCATCTACAGTTGAAGAGTTATGGTTACCATTGTAGTCAATTGAAACTAATGGTAGTTCGTTGTAGCCTAAAATACCTTTAAGCTCATTTTCTGAAGCTTCTTTTAATGCAGCATTAATGGATTCTTTCGTTACTTCTGCTTTTAGCTCCACTACTAAGTCAACACATGAAACGTTTGGTGTCGGTACACGCATAGAGAAGCCATCTAATTTACCTTTTAAGTGAGGTAATACTTTTGAAACTGCAACTGCTGCTCCTGTTGTTGTTGGAATCATTGACACTGCACCAGCACGTGCGCGACGTGGGTCAGAGTGCGGGAAGTCAAGGATACGTTGATCGTTTGTATATGAGTGAATTGTCGTCATCATACCGCGTTCAATGCCAAATTTTTCATCAAGAATTTTTGCAACTGGCGCTAGACAGTTCGTTGTACAAGAAGCGTTTGAAATAACATCATCTGTTTCAGGGTTGTAATCCTCATGGTTAACACCCATAACAAACGTTGGCATTTCGCCTTTCGCTGGAGCCGAAAGAATAGCTTTTTTAGCACCTGCTTGAATATGCTTACCTACTTCTTCCATTGAGCGGAATCTACCTGTACATTCAAGTACTACATCAACACCTAGTTCACCCCAAGGTAAATTAGCAGGATCTTTTTCAGCATAAACTTTAATGTTTTTTCCATTTACTACGAAAGAATCACCGTCTGCATAAACATCAGCATCGTAGATACCGTGTACTGAATCATAAGTTAATAAGTGTGCAAGCTGACCCGCATCTGTTAGGTCATTTACTGCAACCACTTCGAATTCCTCGTGCTTCATAGCTTCACGAAATACTAATCGTCCAATACGTCCAAATCCATTAATCGCTAATTTTAATGCCATTGTCAATTCCTCCAATATTGTTTAAAAATTTTGCCTCGGACATTTATAATATCCGCAATTGGCTTTATTCTCATTCAGAGAGTGTTGTAGCACCCGCTGAAAAACGAGTTCCAAGTTAATTTATTAAAAAGATAAACTTTCGGCGATAGCTTTTGCCGCTACCTCATCCGTTATAAAAATGGTTTGCTTTGGTGCTACCTTAAAGTACGATAGCATCGCCTTCACTTTTTGTTTACCAGCAGCAACTGCAATGACTTGCTTACTTCTTTGCACTTGCTCTAACTGAATACCGATCGTTCGAATTCGATGTACAATTTCGCCTTTTGCATTGAAATAATAGCCAAATGCTTCACTAACTGCACCCTTTTCTTCGAGTATCCGTAAATCCTCAGGCGATGAATTACGACGAACAGCCATTTCCTCTGCCGAACCAATACCATGAATGACACAATCTGCTTGATCATAATAATTCATCATTTCAGTTACCATTGGCTCTGCTAACATTGCTTGATAAGCCTGCTCACTTAGATGCTCCGGTAAAAACAACGTGCGATACTGTGCATCCATCTGCATGGCAAATGCTGAGACAAGTGTATTGGCTTGCATTTGCATTTCATGTCCAATACCTCCACGAGCAGCAACAAATGTGATGTTGTGTGAATTAGCTGGATGCAAAAATTGCGCAAGTGATGCAACCGACTTTCCACCAGTAACAGCTACTATTTGACCATCAACGCTTGTTGACATAAATTGTTGTGCTGCCTCTTTTCCAAGCAATGTTAATATCGTATCGTCTTCATTGTAATCACCTGGAACAACGATTACACGCTGTAAGCCAAAATGGTTTTCCAGTAATTTAGCTAGCTGCTTAAGACCAGACCATTCATAGACTAGTGCTTGGAGCTTATCAATAACTACTTCACCATCGTCTGTACATACCATACCCGACTTTTGAGAATCTAATAACCCTTGCTCACGTAAAATATCCGTTTCTTTGCGAATTTCTCGTTCGGTCATTTTAAGTGAATCAGCAAGTGTACGACGCCCAATTGGCTGCATAAGCTGAACTGTTTGCAAAATACGATATCTCGATTGTAGAAGCGGATACATTTCTGGAAGTAGCCTTTGCTGTGCCTCAGGTACAGATAACATATTAATCTACTCCCTTTTCAATATGCGTGGGTCTCTTTTCGTCCCACTACATAAAATTATGTCCCACTTACAACTTCATTATAATACTCTTTATAAATAATGTAAAGTGACAAAAATCTTGTTTAATTTACAATAAAGCTGTTTAAAATAATAAATTTTTTAGTACGAGAAAGACTATTTAAAGTGGAATGAAGCAATGTTTAATAAAATGGAATCAATTTACAGTTTGTTCGTAATATTAGATAATAGCATATATCAGAAAAATAGTTGGCTCACATATATAGGGGGAGGGTTTCAAATTGAAGAATTCTACGAAAGTAACAGAATGTCCAAAATGTGGCGCGAAGGAATTAGGAAGAGGTAAACAAAGTGGATACGCGACTATGTACCCGGATAATAAGATGAGTATAGGTTCAGCTGTTGAATTCATTATTTGCACAGAATGTGGATTTATAATCGAAAGCTATGTAAAAAAACCGGAGAAATTTAAGGGTACAATTTTTTGAGGAATTATTGTAAATAAAACTCGTAGCCAAATTATCATGGCTACGAGTTTTTTGTTAGCTTATTTTGTGTAAGATAAAATTGCGTTTTTCTTAAATCCGCCTAAAGCTTTTGTTGCTTCACTTTTGTTTGTGTATTCAAAAATACGAACGTCCTTTTTCTCAAATACTGTAATAACCCACATTGTAAAATCTCCCTTCAACTATATGTTTTTGTAATATAACAATCACTAAAAATGTGATACTTTTGATAAACTGTTTTATAACAACCTCTTACTGATTCCTATTCTACTCCTATTTTTTTTAAAATAAAGCTTAATGTGAAGGTCTTCACAAACTGTTCAAATTCTAAACGCTTTCATTGAACAATTTGTGAATTGTGGTTATTACCGCTAAAAATTCGGGTAAAAGTAACATCCGCAGGAAGCTTTAGGCCAAGAAAATGTTTAAGCGCGAGAGTGTAGCGACAGCGCCAACACGAAGTTGGTCACTCAGGCGTTTTAACAAGATGTGGATTTTTTAATCTGAGTTCCTCTATTTTCAGCGGATGTTTGGACAACCACTGAACACCAGCTATAGAGGTGAGAGTCTTCCGCTGAAAGAAGTAAAAAAATTTCGCTCTTTCTTCACTGCTACATACATAGTAGGAAAAATGCGAAATTTTTAGGAATCACTTATTGTTTTGTCTCATTAAACGAGCGATTTGTTGCTCATTTGTATGTTCGATTTCTTCTAATTTTTGAATCACTAATTGCTGTCTATCATTAGAATGATTCTGACTTAACTTCTTCTTACCTTCCATACTTAAGATTTTTAATTTAAAGCCTTGAACTCCTTTATTTAGATTGCTTACAAGCTGCTCATCTACCTGAGTTAGGCTATATATGCTGGTAGGTTGTTCATATTTTTTAATCATGTTGTTAAAGGAGTTTATTAATTCATCATCGTGTTCAATAAGTTCGATTTCTCCATAAACATGTACTGCTACATAATTCCACGTTGGGACGGCTTGATTTGTTTCATACCATGATGGAGATATGTAGCAATGTGGCCCATGAAATATTGCTAAAACCTTTTGATTACCAATATCCTTCCATTGAGGATTACCTTTTGCAAAATGCCCAATTAAACAATCCTTTGTATCATTCAACAATAATGGAAGATGTGTAGCATAGGGCATTCCTTCATGAGTTGAAAAGAGTGTTGCAAAACTGTTCTCCTGAATCACTTCTATCATCTCGGATATATCCTTCATTTTAAAAGCCCCTGGTATGTACATTTAGCAGATCCCCCTTTGTTATTCGCTACACAAATGCTCCATAAGTGTTGCGTAATCCAAATTGCCGTATTGTATCACTTGCCCATCCTTTTCTACTACTGGAATCATTAACATATACTTTTCATGTATGCTCTCGTCTTCTTCAATATTAATAATTTCAATATCGAAATTTATATCCTCCTGTACAAGCTTTAATGTATGCAGTCCTTCTACACATAGTCCACAATTGTCTCGACTAAAAAATTTCACGTTCAATTACAGCACCTCCCTTAAGAGCTATTATAAAATGAAACAGCTATTTATGAGCAAGAAAGTATAATGAAAAATGGCTCTGAATACTCCCATACCTAAAACTGTCGTTTTCTAGTTACACGGATTTTCCCATTTGGTCCTCTAGTCAGAAAAGACTGTGCAAGATACTTCCTACACAGTCTTCTATCATATTATTTTTTAGATTCAGTTTAGCATAATTGCATCTGGAATCGGAAAGAAGTTAAAATTTCCGACTTGCTCCTCCACCAGCAGAAGAGCCGCCTCCGAATCCGCCAAAGCCACCACCTCCAGAGCGACCACCTCCAAAACCGCCACCAAAGCCACCCGGAAAACCGCCACGTCTACCAGAACGAGGCCCGCCTCCTCTACCATTAGAAATAGATGTATAAATAACCAGTACTATAATTGCGATTAAAATAAACATCCACGTTGGCATTTCTTCATTATCATCTGTATTTTTAGGCATCTCTCCATCCCAATTGTATTCTTTCGCAACAGTTTGAAATACTTCAGCGTAAGTTGCTTTAAATGCCTTATCAATG
Organism: Lysinibacillus sp. 10T31; assembly: GCF_056394365.1. Lineage (NCBI taxonomy): Bacteria > Bacillati > Bacillota > Bacilli > Caryophanales > Bacillaceae > Lysinibacillus > Lysinibacillus sp. 10T31. The sequence continues at coordinate 6,449 of NZ_JBFTHS010000049.1, read as the reverse complement.
TCTCCATCTCTCGCATTTGGATAAAACGCTGTATCTAAAATGCGCCCCAACTTGCCATCAGGTAATGCTCCTTCGAGACCTTGACCTACAGCAATGACGACATCATTATTGCCATCGCCTTGCCCAAATGTTGCTAATATTAAAACACCATTATTTTTTTTCGCATCGCCAATACCCCATGAACGAATCATTTTTGTTGCATACATTTTCGGTTCTTCTCCGTTAATAGTATCTACTGTTACAACCATAATCTCGGCACCTGTTCCTTTGTCTAACTGCTCTGAATAATGATTGAGCTCTTCCTTTACGGATGCAGATAATGCATTGGCAAAATCATGAATATACGTATTTTTCATCGGTGTCGGCATTGAAGCATCTGCCATTCTTATAGATAGAATAAACATGATACTAACAATTGCAAGTTGGATGATAAACCGTTTCATTATTGTTTACCTGAACTGCCAAAATCTATAGATGGTGCCTTTTCAGCACCCGCAGCTGCTTTAAAGTATTCTTTCTGTTCAAAACCAAACATCCCTGCAATTAAATTGCCCGGGAAACGTTTGACCGTTTTATTAAAAGCCTGCACTTCATTGTTGTAGTCTTCTCGGGCAACTGCTAAGCGATTTTCTGTCCCAGCTAATTCATCCATTAATTGACGGAAATTTGCATCTGCCTTTAAATTCGGATAATTTTCTACGACTACTAGCAACCGACTTAGTGCTCCATTCAAGGTATCATTGGCAACCGCCTGTTCCTTTGGACTATGTGCGCTGCCCATTTGTGCACGTGCCTCTGTAATGCTAGCGATCACTTCTTTCTCATGGTTGGCATATCCTTTTACAGATTCTACTAAGTTCGGAATCAAATCGTAGCGCCGTTGTAGCTGATTTTCAACCTGAGCCCATTTCGAATCCACGCTTTCCTCAGCCGTTACAAGGCTATTGTATTTTGGAATAAATAGTAAGGCCAATACAACTAAAATAATAACGATTATTCCTATAGGTCCAAATATTTTTTTCAATTCTAAAACCTCCTTCGCTTTCTTTTAGCTATCATCCATGTTTTAGCGATAACCTTTCATTTTCTTACCACTAATGTGCAGCAAAAAAACATCTCTATTCTACATATATGCAAATGCATTAATACCGTATGAAATTTATCTAACGTGCCATACTTAATACTGTAACAAACTATGATATTTAGGAGGCGCTTTTTTTGACACAATCGTTTCAAAACGAATCATCAAACCAAACTTCATTTAATCAACAACATAGCCTAAATCATGGTGGACATGAACAAATGGACTTGCATGAAACAATCGGTGCAATCATTGCTTGTATGAATCAATCCATTGTTTTACGTCCACAGGTTAAGGACACAGAGTTGCTTAGCATCTTGGATAGCCAATATAATTTCACATTAGGTATGTATAACACTATCGTGGAATCTTATAACACAGGTCATGATCCAGCTGTTCCTACAGGTCGCTATCAAATGGAGACAGGAAATAATTTCAAATACGGAATGAATCCTGGCCAACCTAAAAAGCCAATGCAAAATGCAAATGAGCTCAACGATGAATGTATTTCTGGCTTCTTACTTGGCGCTCAAAAAGGTGTGGCAAAAGGTATGACTGCAGCAGCAACAGAAACTACAAACCCTGTTGTTCGTCGTGTTATTGCAGATAGTATTCCCAACTGCATTGAAATGGCATACGAATTATCTATATACCAAAATATGCATGGCTACTATCAAGTACCTCAATTTTCTCAACAAGATATGCAAACGATGCTTAATGCATACGGCACTACAACAAATCCCCTTCATTAATAATAAAAAACAAGAGCAGTCCCATATGTGGTGCAATATCACAAGGGGACTGCTCTTGTTTAATGAACTATAAAACTTTTCCTAAAAATGCTTTCGTTCGTTCGTTTTGTGGTTTACCGAAAACCTCTTCCGGCGTTCCCTCTTCAACAATATAGCCACCATCCATAAAGACAACACGATCTCCAACTTCACGAGCAAAGCCCATTTCATGTGTTACTACTATCATGGTCATACCTTCAGCCGCTAAATTTTTCATTACATCTAATACTTCTTTTACCATTTCGGGGTCTAGGGCCGAAGTTGGCTCATCAAATAAAATAGCCTTTGGTTTCATCGCTAAGGCACGGGCAATGGCAACGCGTTGCTGCTGACCACCCGAAAGCTGTTCAGGATAGTTATAAGCCTTACTATCAAGACCGACCTTTTTCAACAGCTCATGTCCTAGTGTTTCTGCTTCTGACCTACTCATTTTACGGATTTGCATCGGAGCCATCGTTACATTATCGATGACTGTCATGTGCGGGAATAAATTAAATTGTTGAAACACCATGCCTACTTCTGCACGAATAGCATTAATATTTGTTTTTGGCTCGTTAATCTTCACATTCTCGATATAAATTGCACCATCTGTTACGTCTTCTAGCATATTGATGCAACGTAAAAATGTACTTTTACCTGAGCCTGATGGACCAATAACACAGACAACTTGCTTTTCCTGTATTTCATAATCAATGCCCTTTAACACTTCTAGTTTACCAAAATATTTGTGTAAATTTTCAATTTTAATCATCGCGCTTCCCGCCCTTCTGCCTTACGAGGGACATAGCTATTACTAAGTCGTTTTTCGATAAACGCTACAATCTTTGTTACACCATAAGTTAAAATTAAATATAGTAACGCCGCAACTATATATGGTTCCCAAAAACGGTAGCTAGCTCCGGCCACGATCTTACTTGCATATAAAATATCTGGTGCCGCAATAACGGTTACTAAAGATGAATCTTTTAATAACGCAATAAATTCATTACCTAACGGCGGAATCATACGTCTAAAAGCTTGTGGTAAAATAACTTTTCGCATCGCTTGGTTATGCGTTAAACCAAGAGAACGTGCTGCCTCCATCTGTCCTTTAGCAATACTTTGAATACCCGCGCGGAAAATTTCTGCATTGTATGCCGCACAGTTTAAGATAAGCGCCGTAATCCCTGAAACCATATAGCCTAATGAATGTCCAAAAATGGTCGGTATCAACGCTAAGTGAATTAATAATATTTGTACGAGCATCGGTGTTCCACGGAATAAATCTACATATATCTTACATGGCCAATAAATCCATTTTCTAGTCGATAATTTTCCAAGTCCTAAAAATAGTCCTAAAAGGATTCCGCCAAAATAACCACTAAGAGTTAAAACTAGCGTCACACCAATACCACGTATAAACATATCACGGTAGTTCCAGACTATGTCCCAGCGTAAGTCAAAGATGTCCATCCGAAAACCCCACTTCCCCTTTAAAAATTAAATGAGGAGTTGCCTAAAAGATCCTTCATAAGAAATTTGTAAAAAGTAAAAATCCGCATCAGTGTGCTCCTGTCGTAAAATCAGTTTTACACCCTCTCTGCTGGGTCTCGTCCTCTTTTTTCACGTAGGAGTCTACGCGGATTTTCACCCTATATCAATATATAGAATTCCTTTATTTCTTTTAGGACAGCCCCATCATGCAGTCGTTTATTACTTTAAATCTTTACCTGTAATTTCTTTATATTTACCGTTCTCTTTAATTTTTTTCAGACCTTCATTTAATTTGTTTAAAAGTTCTGTATTCCCCTTCTGAACCATAAATCCATAGTATTCTTTTTCAAATGCATCATCTTCGATTACTTTAAGCTTCTCTGTTGGATGAGCTTTGATATATTCATAAACTACCGCATTATCACCAATCGTAGCATCCACATTACCATTTAGCATTTCTTTGATAGCAACCGGCTGATTTTCAAATGCCATAATATTTGGACTTGAATCACCTTGTAGCTTTTTCGCAGCTTCATGACCTGTAGCATTAATTTGTACTGAAATCTTTTTATCCTTTAAATCAGCTAATGATTTAATCTTGGAATCTTCTTTTACAACGATTAATAATTGAGATTCATAATATGGCTCTGTAAAGTCAAACGTTTCTTTACGCTTGTCATTAATAGAGATCCCTGCTGCACCGATATCTGTTTCCCCATTTTTAACAGTTTGGAAGACAGGCTCCCAACCAATATTTTGCCACTCTACTTCAAAGCCCATTTCATCGGCAATCGCCTGCAAAATATCGAAATCTAATCCTACAATATTTCCTTTATCATCAAGCGATTCAAATGGTGCAAATGTCGCTTCTGTTCCTACCTTATAAACTTTCTTACCTTCTCCACCTTCGGATGATGCACTCCCGGATGATGTCTTTTCTTTTGCACCGCAACCCGCTAGAACTAGCACAAATGCTGCTAAGACCACAAGTAACACAGATAAACTTCTTTTCATAGCTACTCCCCCTAATTCGATATTTTCCGAAACATAATTAGTATTTTGTTAATTCGGAAATATTAGACTATTAGGTCAATTATAGTAACATTATTCTCTTTAGACAATATCATTTTGCATAAAAGCAATTATTTTTTCATAATAATTTATACCAATTTGTTTTTCGTAGCATAAAACAGCTTGAATAACCAAAAATAGCACAAGTTATGAATATTTATACATTCATAACCCATGCTAAAGTTAGATATATTTGCAAAAAAAAAGAATCCCCTCAGATAGGATTCTTTTTTTTCGACTAGTATAACTAGTCCTCACGTACAGTATGTTCACTAAAAAATAATTTGGAGTTGTTGCTTTCTTGAAGGTTTGAAAGGAACAAATACGGGAATAATGCCTACTAGGCAATATTACCATTATTCTTCCTTCTCTTTTCCCCACTAAGCAGGCTGCTAAACTACTTATTAGGAGAATTGAGTTATAAAAGTAAATGGCGCCCTCGGAGGGAATCGAACCCCCAGTGCAAGAACCGGAATCTTACGTGTTATCCATTACACCACGAGGGCAATTAAACAAAAAAAAAAGTACTCACCCTAGGCTTTACGAAAAGCATGATGTAGATAACCCTCATGTGAAGCATACCTGCAAAATAGTGAACTGTACTTTAACTTATGACCTTTTCAATTATACAAACGTATTGCTCATATTTCAACTATAGAATGCAAAACATTTTAACTTTTTTTATCTTCATTCAATAAATGTCAAAATACCTACAGCATAAAGATAATCCTCCGGCGGATGTCACGGATTTGAAATTGCGCGTACACACTGTTTATTTAAGCGAGGGCGAAGCGGCTGCGGCATTCTTTATTTGCGCGGAAGCGAGTGACAACGGTTAATGTTTTTTGTAGACAAAAGCAATGCGTCTGCCGCAAACGTTTTCTGTATGAAAGCGATGCGGCTGCTTCAATTGTTTTCTGTAGTAAATGCGATGCGGCTGCTTCAATTGTTTTCTGTGCAAAAGCGATGCGGCTGATTCAATTGTTTTCTGTGCAAAAGCGATGCGGCTGCTACAATTACACCCAGGCAAAATTGATTAAATTATTTCACTTTAACAGGGTTAATATTTGACCTTCCCTGACTATAATGTGTATGATAAGGATACAGCTGAAATAAAGGAAGTTTTCAGCAAAAGTATTCGAATTTAGTTTTTTAAGGAGGATTTAACATGAATTTAATTCCTACAGTTATCGAACAAACAAGTCGTGGTGAACGTGCATATGACATCTATTCACGACTACTAAAAGACCGTATTATCCTATTAGGAAGTGCAATTGACGACAACGTTGCTAACTCAATTGTTGCTCAACTTCTATTCCTTCAAGCAGAAGATCCAGATAAAGATATCTTTCTTTACATTAACTCACCGGGTGGATCTATAACTGCTGGTATGGCCATTTACGACACAATGCAAATTATCAAACCACAAGTACAAACAATTTGTATCGGAATGGCAGCATCTATGGGGGCTTTCCTACTTGCTGCTGGTGAACCTGGTAAACGTTTCGCATTACCAAATGCTGAAGTAATGATTCACCAACCACTTGGCGGTGCACAAGGTCAGGCAACTGAAATCGAAATCGCTGCAAAACGTATTTTATTCTTACGTGAAAAATTAAATGGAATTTTATCAGAACGTACTGGTCAACCACTAGAAGTCATTTCAAGGGATACAGACCGCGATAACTTCATGACTGCTGAGCGTGCAAAAGAATACGGCTTAATCGATCAAATTATGGAACGCAAATAAAAAGGTTAAAGGCATCTCAGATTATTTCTGAGATGTCTTTTTTTGTACGACATTAAATGTATGGTTCTTTTTTTCGCTTGGGATCTTCGGGTCTTCTTTCCGCCACTTTGATCGTTCTATCCACGATTTTGGTGGTTCTATCCACGATTTTGGTGGTTCTATCCACGATTTTGGCTACTCTATCCATCATTTTGACGTTTCTATCCACGACTTCGACTTTTCTTTCCGTCGCTCTGACTCTTCTTTCCATCGCTTCGGCTTCCTTTCCATCACTTCGACTCTT
>NZ_JBFTHS010000048.1:0-35713 GCF_056394365.1 Lysinibacillus sp. 10T31 | reverse complement strand
CTGATATGGTAAGATGGGTATAGCTCATAACGATTCCTCCGTTTGAATGTTGGTGTGGTAACTACATTCTACACGAGGTCGTTATGGGCTTCCTTTATATTGATTTCTGAGTGTTGCACTTAATATTACAATCCGTCATTTATAAAAAAGCAATGTCCTCAAAATGCATTCAAGGACATTGCCAAAATCGATCGTACAACCGATAAATTATTTATTGAAGCGTACAAGGCGCTCAATTGGAAGACGTGAAGAACCATAAGCTGGTCCAACTGCCTCGCCAATCGCTAGTAATAAAATAGGTACTTCGTTCGTTGGTAATTCCATATATTCAGCAAATTTTGATTTGTCGAAGCCACCCATTGGGACTGTATCATAGCCCATTTCCTTCGCTAATAGCATAATTTGCATTGAAATTAAGCCTGCGTCAAAGTGAACGATATTTAGTAGTGCCTCTTTTGGAATCGCACCATACATTGCTAGAGAGTCCTGGGCAAGCTTATTTGCAATTTCTTCGGGCATATAGCCTAGCTCAACGTTTTCTGCATAAATTTCCTCTGCATTTAGATACATTTCTGTATCTCCAATGACAGCGATAATGGCAGATGCTGTTTCGATTTGTTCTTGATTAAATGAAAAAATATTAATGTTCTTTTGAATTTCCTTATCATCAATGACGATAAAGCGCCATGGCTGCATATTACTTGAAGATGGGGCTGAAGTTGCATCTTGTAACAGTTGCATAATCGTTTCACGAGAAATCGTTGTGTTAGCATTGTATTTACGAACCGATTTACGCTCGTGCATAATTTGTTTTACTGGTGTATTTGTTGTCATATTATTTCCCTCTTTTACTATATATTAATTAAACCGCTTTAATTGTTACGTTGATATTGCCCATTGTCGCTTTTGAATATGGACAAACGGTATGTGTTAACTCTAATAATTGTTGTGCTTCTTCAATTGATAAGCCTTCAATATGTCCTTCAATGTCAACAGCAAGCACGTAGTCAAATGCAGCTTGCTCCATTAGTTTAACCGTCGCTTTAATTGTTGATGCCCCTTGAATTTTCTTTTGACGTTTAATTAAATCTAAAGCGCTATTAAAGCAAGCGCTATAACCTGCTGCAAATAGTTGTTCTGGGTTTGTAACATCCGCTAATTTCGAGCCAGGTGGTGCAATATTTAATGATAACGATTGATCCTCTGCATACGATTTACCATTACGGCCACCGTTATTAATCATTGTTGTTGTATATAATTCTTTCATAAGATTAACCTCCTTTTCTGCGGCACTATCAAATTAAGTTGTGTACAATTTAATTGTGCGTAATTGATTGTATACAATTTAATTGTGTTTGACAAGTAGAAACTTTATTTTTAATATTAGTATCAAAAGTACTTAAAGAGGGGATTCCTATGCCGAATCATTTAGATAATCAACTATGCTTTCTTTTGTATGCGACTTCAAAGGAAATCATTCGACAATATACGATGTTATTAAAGCCATATGATTTAACTTATACAGGTTATATTGCCATACTAGCGATAGAGGACGATGAGCAAATTACGGTGAAGGAATTGGGGAAACGTTTATTTTTAGACTCTGGTACATTAACACCAGTACTAAAAAAGTTAGAGGTAACAGGCTACGTCCGTCGTGAGCGTTCCAAAGAAGACGAACGACAAATGCAAATCTATTTAACAAAAGCAGGAATTAAAGTACGCCAACAGCTACCTGAAGTGTCACGTCAAGTAATGAAGCAAACCAACATTTCAGAGCAGCAGTATGGGCAGCTGAAAAACGCCCTTCAAGATATTTTACTAAACGACTTGCCAATCAAGGATGAAAAGCTAGGAAAATAAAATGATTTATGAGTCTCTCCTTGAACTATTGGATCAATCACATAGAATTCAGCCACAAAATGTTAACGCCAGCTATCAAGTTGGCGGTTTTCTATTTTATATAATAAAAACAGGGATAATCAGACATATTCCTATACACATGCCTGCCTTGTTTTTAATTGCCTCAATCTAACCCACATAACCCGAAAATTATGCTATATCCTCAATTTAATGATAACTGTTACTTGTAACCTCACTAGCCTGTAAAGTTTGACTTGGAGTGGAGACTAGGCGACTCCTTGGGGACTAACGTCTCAGATGAGATCCTGCAGCGAAGCGGCTCATCGAACGCCCCCAGGAAAGGGCCAAGTCGGAACGGAAATCAACCACACGTTATGATAATGAGCGGAAAAAGGAGTTCTTGAAACTTTTCGCAATTAAAGCACGTAAATATAATGAAATGTTTTATTTATACATAAATGGGGGTTGTTATAGTGGAGAAGTTCAGTAGTCCAGAAGAAGTCATAGATATTTGGTTAAGCGAAGGTTACGAAAAAGTTTATGATGCTACATCAAAAGATTTTCAGCAGATAGTCACTTTAGAACAATTCATTGAGCTAAGCACATCTTTTAATAGTAGCGTGAAAAATTATCAATTAGAAACTAAGACGATATTACAAGGTTTAACGCATTACGTATGGTTAGACGATAAACGTGAGAAAGCGGTTGTAGTTTCCTTTGATCAATTTAATCAAATACATGGTTTTTGTTTAAAGCCTTTTACTTCTTATCCAAAAACGGACCAACAATATACAAAAAATAAATACATAATGCCAATTAGAGATGAGTGGTTTGTTTTTTGGGGTGGTACAAATGAATTTGTAAATTATCATTATGTATATGAAAATCAGCGATATGCTTACGATTTAGTAAAAGTTCAAGATGGACAATCTTATCAAAAAAGCCCAATTCAAAATGAAAATTTTTATGCTTTTGATGAAGATATTATAGCACCAGCAGACGGTAAAGTCGTAAAAGTTGTAGATGGAATAAACGATAATGTACCTGGTGAAATGGATGAACATAATGCAGCAGGAAACTATGTCGTGATTGAACATGCTAATAATGAATTTAGTATGATCGCACATTTTAAAATGAACTCGATTTTAGTAAAATCAGGCGACATCGTTACAGAAGGGCAACTTATAGGAAAATGCGGAAACTCTGGTAATTCATCAGAAGCTCATATTCACTTTCAGGTAATGGATGCCCCTGAGATTGTACATGGAAAGGCCATTCGTATTCTATTTAAAGATGGTAAAGAGCCAATACAAGGGGATACGATATCTTGAACATGTGAAGCGAAAGCAAAGTGTCAGGTATGGAAGCTCTCACCTCTAGAGGTGGTGAGATGAACGCGGGATTAAGTTACTCTTCGATAAGATAGTTCGAAATTTTTGATTTTTATGTATTTGCGTATGTATTCTATTCAAGAGGTGATAGAATGGCCACACATAAAAAGATAATAGCTATTTCAGGTAGCATTCGAGAAGGCTCTTCCAATACGAATATATTAAAGGCTTTAGCAGCTTTTATTCCTGAAAGTATTGATTATTCAATTTATAACGGAATACAAGACCTTCCGCATTTCAACCCGGATATAGACGGAACGGAACCGCCAGCTGTTGTCGAGAGTTTTAGAAAAACGTTAGCTGAATCAGATGCGCTTATTATTTGTACGCCAGAATACGCAAAAAGTGTTCCAGGAGTTTTGAAAAATGCTTTAGAGTGGCTTGTCTCATCTGCCGAACTTTATAAAAAACCAGTAGCTGTTATAACAGCTTCTCCAGCAATTACTGGGGGAGACAAAGCGCATGAATCTTTACTACTTACGCTGGGAATGCTTGATACTAACATTGTTGAAGATGGATCATTGCTAGTCCCATCTGTCGGAACTAAATTTAACGATAATGCTACAGTGAAAGACGAGAGCACTAAGCAATCACTTATCGACCTTATTAATAGTTTAGTGTACGAGATTAATAAATAATAAACTTTATTATTCACAATAAATTGGTGTAGCTACTGCGGTTTCTAAAAAGAGCTATAGACCATATTTTATGCCTTACTCCTAGCAGGGGTAGGCTTTTTCTTTTATGGATAAGAAATTGACGCCGAAACAACAAGCATTTGCTGATGCTGAAAGAAGTATTCAAATTTCGTTACTATTTACCAAATAAAAGGAATTAGCTTTTTAGTTTTCTGTTTATATAGTGTAAATTGTTCTCCATACTTGTTTTGTAAGTAATCATCAGATTTTGGAATATAGCCAAAAACAAATACTAAGAATAAACCTAGAGGGATAAGTAAACTATAAATATTGTTAGAGATTAGCGCTAAGCCTAGTACCCAAAGGCAATCTCCAAGATAATTAATATGAATCGCATATTTAAATAAACCGCCTGTATATAGTTTACCTTGGTTTGCAGGATTGTCTTTAAAAGGCTTTCTAAGTAACTCTGAAACTGTGTTTAACATACTGCCCCCTAAAAATAATATCCACCCTACAATAAGTACTGTTAAGTTTGGATCCTGATTACTAGTAATCATTAAAATGGGGAAACCTAAATAATAAATCCCGAAAGCTAGACTATTCATGATGGCTTCTTGCCATGCAATACCCCTAGGTAACCATATAAACATCATTGCTGTTAATCGTAAAGCTGTAATAATTAAAGCAATAAAAAGCCCTAGTGAAATGCCTGATTTGTCATATGTAATGAAAAGTAAGTAATAAGCAATGATTAAATAGATAATCTCAGCAACTAAAATCAAGAATTTTTCTTTTACCGTTGGCTGGTTTATACCATACATTGTAAGACGCTCCTTCATTTTTTTATTTTATTGGGAAATATACCTCTATGATATTACTCTCCTCTGGTGTGCTATAGGGGTCCGTTTGATAAACTTCAAACGGAGCACCGTTCAGTTTATAGTTATTTTCATCAATCCAAACATGCAGCTTTGTATGAATAGAAGGTAATTCATCGTAAGAGCCAATAAGCGTAGCCATTGCGCAAAGACCAGGATTAAACACTTTTGTTTTATTTGTGGCCATTGCAAGAGGAATGGCAATTTCTACATCATAATTTTCAGGTTCATATTCTGAATCATGGAAAATAGCAAGTGGCTTTGCGATAGGTGATAGATTCTCAAACAAAATTTTACTAAACAACTCATTAAAGTGTAGTAGAAAATCAGCGGTATTTATTTGTTTTCGTTGAGATAATATATGATAGGTTAAGTGATCAACAAGTTTAATCTCAATCTGATCTAAGTAACCCATGATATTTTCATCTTCTTCTAATAGCTGAATATCATGCTTTAATTTTTTTGACAACGAAGAATAAAATGTAATCTGTTGTGTCAGATTTTCTTGCTTGGCTTTCATTTTAGCGTTAAGAAGTTCAGTATTCTCCCAATTAGCTAAAATAACCTTGATTTCTTCTAATGAAAATAAATAGCTTTTTAAGCGTGCAATCAATAATGCTGTTTCTAATTGAGAAATATTGTAATAGCGATAGTTGTTTTTAGCGTCTATGAAAGCAGGTTTTAAAAGTCCAATTTCATCATAATAGCGAAGAGTCTTCAATGTGAGATGTGAGACCTTTGAAAACTCACCGATCGTAAGCATAACAATCACCTCCTGTTTTAAATATAATGCTTCCTGTAAGGGGAGGGTCAAACAATGTAACTAAATTTTTTTATCGTCATATAAAATATTGGCGGAATTAGGGAGTAATAGATTGTGAGACGGCATTAGGGTGGGAGTAGTTCAATGAATTTGATTTAACCTCAAGTTGGGTATACATTCCACAGGAATAAAAGGAAAAAGTTGATCTAGAAAGTCATGTAAAAAAGGACTTCTTGGATCAACTTCAGAGGTTATGGCTATCCTTATACGCACATTTCATCATCGCAGTGGCTGGGGAATCCTGTGATAGCAATGGATTTGGAGATTTTTATTAATCCCCAGTACTTAAGTGCTGCAAGAACATCAAATGAAGATTATTGGCAAGGTGAGTGAAAGAAGTTTCGAGGAGAAAGAAAAAGCCGCAGCGTTGGAAGACGCTACAGCTTAAATCCATCCTTTATGTTATTAAATTGGTCATTTAGTCATTCCATATATCATTCCAGATATATAAGGAATCAACCAAATGAACCATACTAATATACTTAACGTATGGAATTTTCTCATCATTTTTGAGTCTTTTTTTACCAATACAATAGAAGCCCAAATTGCATGAAATAACATTAACAAGATTGCTAATAAACCTGTTATGCCATGAAAACTAAATAGAGATCCTTGAGAGGCCATTTTTTCCATCATGGTAGTTCCAAGTGTATCGCATAGTAAGCCTATCCAAAAAATAATCACATGCCATAACTTTAATGTTTTTTGGAATTTTTCTGCCCATACTCCTACTGAATAAAAAATTAGTGCTGCTGTAATAAATATAGTAGCAATTATTAGCATTTCAATCACCCGATTCATAGCACTATTTAAATGTCTTTTTCCCTAAAAAAGAATATATACACCTATTGCTCAGACTTATTATAAAAAAGCAATATGAACAACAGATGAACAACAACTGCTACATCAAAAGAGTTTCGGGATTCTATGCATAATCTATTAAATATAGATAAAAGTGGTTAATTTGGCATGTCTGTCTAAATATATTACTCTAATGAATCTACAAACAGGAACAATATGTTTTTGGGGAATATTCATAATATTTAGTTTTGTGTTAATATATTTACTGAACTATATTTTATGAGGGGGTTTTTAAATGTCTTCTACGACAACTTTAATCGAAGATTTTCAAAGTTTTTTTATTCGTTTTCAAAATGTATGGAATGGTTGCAATGCAGATGAAATGAATGCTTTGATTTCACCGGATATAGTAGTACGGTGGGTAGGACCTGGTACTGATATTTCAGATTGGGGATACGAAGAGACTTGTAAAGGTTGGGTAGAGGCATATAAACATTACGAAGGTCATGATCCAAAATGGCACTTTAAGGAATTGCATATTACACCTGCATCTGACAATGAAGTGATTGCAACGTTTTGGGTAACTTTTGAAATGGATGGGAAATTTATAGATGTAGTGAAATTATTTGTGCAGAGATTTAGGAAAGAACAAAATGATGAATGGAAATTAATAAGGGAATATTGTGAGCATCTAAGTTCCGTAGCTTTAACATAAAACTAAAAGGATTAAGTCCGGTTCAATACCGAACTTAATCCTTTTAAGCAAGGGGGTCACTTACAAATGAAGTGACCCCCTAGTTAGGGTTTTGAACATTATTATACTCGGAATTGAGCTGCTAAGTTTCTTAACTCTTCTGCCAAGTTTGCAAGTGCATAAGCAGATGATGAAATTTCCTCCATTGATGCCGTTTGTTCTTCGGTCGTAGCAGAAATACTTTCTGTGCCTGCTGCGTTAGATTTAGTTATGGAGTGGATCGTATTCACACTACCAACAATTTCTTCGGTGCCTGCTGCCATTTGTTCGACTGCTGCAGATACTTCTTCTACCTGCATCGTAACACTTTGAATGGCATCTTGAATTGAAGCAAAAGTAGTACGTGTATTTTCTGTTGTTTTAATTCCTTCATTAACTCCCGCTGTTACTAACTTCATTGATTCAACAGCCGTTTGAGTATCTTTCTGTGTCTCTGAAATCAACACTTCAATTTGGTTTGAAGAAACAGCAGACTGTTCTGCTAATTTTCTAACCTCATCTGCAACGACGGCAAAGCCCTTCCCATGCTCGCCAGCACGTGCGGCTTCAATTGCGGCGTTCAGGGCAAGGAGATTTGTTTGTTCAGCAATTGCTGTAATCGAATCAATAATTTGACCGATTTCATTAGAACGTTTTCCTAACAAGTCGACAACTTCGGATAAGCCTTTTACTTGTTCTGTGATGTCTATCATTTGTTGATTCATTTGATTCGCGGCATTCATACCATTTATTACTAGGGATAAAGAATCCCCTGAAAGTTCGCTTACAGCTTGAGCATTTCCAGCCACTTGTTGAACACCTGTCGAAAGCTCATTAACGGTATTGACTGTGTTGGAAACACTATTTAGTTGCTCTACAGATCCATGAGCGATAGTTTCCATCGTATTGGCAACCATCTCTGTTGCCTTTGTAGTTTCTGCTGCATTAACATTTAATTCTTCAGATGCTGCAGCTACATGATTAGCAGTTTCAGTGACTTTAGTTACCGTATTACGAATATTATTAATCATCGAATTAAATGATCGAGTTAATTGACCAATTTCATCTTTGGATGAATAGGTGCCTTGCACAGTCAAATCACCGTCGCCTGCCTTTAACATATTAGCCTGCAACTCTTTAACTGGATTCACAATTAAACGTCCAATCCATGTTGCTAATGTTATAAAGAAAATAATGGCTAAAATAGTGAGAATGGCAGTAACAAGCATAGTATTGAATTGATTTTGCTTATTTATTTCATTTATCTGTTTGGCATGTTCAGAACATAGAGTCATAAGATTGCGTGCATCAGCTGCAGCTTTTTCGCGAAAATCATCTAAAGTTGTAGTGTATATAGAATAGGCATCCTCGTTTTGGTTCTTACCAGCCAAATTAATGACATCCGTCATGGCACTCGTATAACCGTCGAGATTAGATTTAAGAGACTCTAATAGTTTTTGTTCATCTTTTTGTCCATTGTAAGAGTCTTCGAATTTTCCGATTGATTCTTCAATACTTTTAACTCTTTCTGTGATGTTTGCTTGTAGTTCGGCATTACGTTTAGGATCCAAAGTAATCATGAGTTCTAAAACGAAAGCATCCATCGCACGATTGTCAGTTCGGATTTGACCGATATATTGAATTGGCAAAAGTGACTCACTGTACATTTCGCTAGATTTTTTTGCCATATCATTAATGTAATAAAAACCGCCACCTGAAATAATTAGCAAAAAAATAACAGCAGTCGTAATGAGCGTTAAAATTTTCTTTCTAATAGAAAAGTTTTTCAAATGTATTTCCTCCATTGGTTCAATTGTTTACAAAAAATGGTATATACTAATAACTTTGAATATATTGAGTAATATATTTTGTAATAATATACCACATATAAAACGTTAATAAGAGAAGAGTGAATTATGGAATTTTTTTGTGAAAAATGAAGAATTACAGCTTATTGCAATCGAGTTTACTGACGGAAATCTTAATTTTGCTTTCGGTAAAGTACGCGATAAATAGATGCCGTTCTTTTTTTACTTTCAACAGTAAATAATATTTCCTCATATTAGAACAATTGCTTCGGTTGTTGTTTTTATTTTTAATAAGTAGTCACTTAAAGAATGCATATTAAACCTGCATCCGACAATGAAGTGATTGCAACGTTTTGGGTAACCTTTAAAATGGATGGGACATTTATAGATGCAGTGAAATTATTCGTTCAGAGATTTAGGAAAGAACAAAATGATGAATGGAAACTAATAAGAGAATATTGTGAGCATCTAAATTCAGAATCTTTTATTTCTAACTAACTTAGGTTCTCGCTAAATTATAAAAAGCTGAATGAAGATCATTCAGCTTTTAGTATGTTTATTCTCGAATAACCAATAGTACACCACTAAAGATTAATGCAGTTCCAACCCAAAAGGATAGGCCGATTTGTTCGCCTAGTAATAGCCATCCTAGGAAGGTGCCGACGATTGGTTGAAAGAAGAAAAATAAACCACCACTTGCAGCATTGAGCATCTGTAATCCGCGATTCCACAGTAAGAAGCCACACGCTGTAGAGATAACGCCTAAGTAGAGTAAGCCGCCCCAGATTGATGGTTCTGCCATAGCATGAAAGTCTAAATTTTTTAATCGTGGAATGGCTAAAGGTGTTAAAACAATGATAGCGACAAGTGTTCCGTAGCTAGTGACAACGACTTGTGAATACTGCTCCGGTACCCGTTTAATAAGGACGGACATCAGTGACCAGGTTAGGGCAGCGATTAGTAAAGCAACCCCACCTAATTGATGTGAGGAATCGATATGTGCACTTCCTACGATCATATAGACCCCAAATGTCGCTAGAATAATAGAAACAGCTTTTTTGAAAGTGATTTTTTCTTTTAAAATGAATCTCGCAAAAACAACCATAAATGCCGGTGTCGTTGCTGTAATGATGGCGCCCATTTGAGCAGTAGACAGCATAGTACCCATCTCTTGGGCAACGATAGAAATCGTATTTCCAATTAGCCCAATCATAAAGATTAACAGCCAGTCTCGTTTATCAATTCGCCACGATTGTTTTGTAATAATGCCAATGATGATCAAAGCAATTATTGCAATCATATAGCGTAGCCATACTAATTCTAAAGGTGGTACGGTATCGACAACTACCTTTACTACTACATACATGCCGCCCCAAATGCTAGCAGCAAGTGATAAATATAAGGAACCTAATAAGGTTTTTTTCATTTTTTCCCCTCCGTTATCTCTAGACAATGCCTGTCCTTAACGGAGAAATGATGATTCTCCGTTAAGGGAGAATAACTTCAGGTACATCGTGTTCAAATAATGGTGAAAAGATCATAATATAGCCAGCTCCTTTTATAATATTTCATTTATCATATAACATTTTTTTGAATTTGAGAGAAAAAAATGATCTGAATCCAGTAAATTACCGAATTCAGACCATGTAATAGATTATTGAGCTGTATAGCCGCCATCAACAAGAAGGGTAGTACCATTGACAAAGCTTGCATCATCGCAAGCTAAAAATAGTACAGCTTTTGCTATTTCCTCTGGTTTACCAAGTCTGCCCTGTGGATGAAGTGAAGCTAAGTAATCTTTCTTTTGAGCATCTACTTCAGAGAGTAGGGGAGTGTCAATGTATCCCGGACATACTGCATTAACACGAATGCCTTCTTTTGCATAAGCAGTACATAAGTTTTGTGTTAATAGTTTTACGCCACCTTTTGCAGAGGAGTAGGCTGTTGGAGCTGGTAAGGAAACAAAACTATGAATGGAACCAGCGTTAACGATAACACCGCCTGTACCTTGTTTAAGAAATTGTTCGATTGCATATTTATCAGAAAGAAATACACCCGATAAATTAATATCAATCGTTCTTTTCCATTTTTCGTAGGATAATTCATGTGCTGGAGCATCATCAGCTACACCAGCGTTTGCATACATAATATTTAGCTTACCGTATTTATTAACCGTTTCATTCATCATGTTTTGGATTTCTTCTTCTTTTGTTACGTCTGTTTTAACGAAAAGAGTATCATATCCATTACTATTTAATTCTTCTGAAATGCTTTGTCCACGATCAGAAAAATCTGCAATAACTACTTTTGCACCTTCTTCAACAAATAGGCGAACAGTCGCTTCTCCAATGCCACTTGCGCCACCTGTTACGATTGCTACTTTATCTTTTAATTTCATATTTAATCCCGCCTTTTATTTTGCTGTTGCTCCACCATCAATGACGAATTCGGCACCTGTTGAGAAAGAAGATTCATCAGAGGCTAAAAACAATACCATCTTAGCCACTTCGTTGACAGAGCCCAAACGTCCTAATGGGAAGAGATTTTTACCTAATTGTTCTTTAGAGTTACCAGTTGTTTCTGAGGCATAGTCTGCCATTCCAGTATCGATGTAGCCTGGATGAATAGAGTTTACTCTAACACCAGCAGAGGCATATTCCATCGCGGCATCCTTTGTCATAATACGAACTGCACCTTTACTTGCTCCAGTTAAACCTGCTATAGATGAAGCATTAATGACAGAACCCTTATTTTGTTTAGCCATTAGTGGCATAATATGTTTCATTCCAAGGAATACACCTGTCACATTAATGGACATTAAACGATTCCATTCGGCTAATTCAATTTCTGCAAGAGGCTTAATTATATAAATACCAGCATTGTTGAAGAGCACATCAACTTTGCCAAAAGTATTGATTGTTTCATCAGCAACCTTTTTCCAATCATCTTCGTTGCTGACATCATGACGTACGAAAAGAGCTTCTCCACCAATTGCCTTGGATATCCTTTACTGTTGCACTTCCTGATTGCTCATTAATGTCCGTAATAACTACTTTTGCTCCTTCATTAGCAAATAAAAGTGCAGTCTCTTTGCCGATTCCTGTACCTCCACCTGAGATAATGGCTACTTTGTTTTCTAATCTCATAACAACCACGCACCCTCCATTTTAGGATTCAAAAGTATTCACTACTATCTAGTGATACTTCCATCATACCCGTTTCGTTCTGAAATACTATCCTATAAGATGCTGTATAATATTGAATGAATATCGTCCATTTATAGGGTGATTAATTGTGAAGGAGCAGGATTTTTATGACCCATTCATATGAAGAAGTTACATTCCAGGAATTTGTCTTGTTCATTAAAATCTATAGCAAACAGCTAGAAGAAAATATAAATATCTATCTTAATCTAGAGCCTTCCATTTCTGTGTCAGATCGAAAAATGACTACGATGCTGTTGGATTCGTTTATTCTTCTGTTAACTAATATTGATATTGAAGATATAAATAAAGCATATGGAGGTTATTTGGATACGTGGCTTCAATCGCAATTATCCATTATAGATGTGAGAAGCTTTAACTTGTTTCAATTAATTTTTGAGAAGTCCTTGATTACCTTTATGATTCAACAGAAACATAGCAGAATGAACGCAATATTAATGTTTGTACTATCGATGTTTACTTATCTTGTTCAAAGTTATAACAAATGTGAGGAAGAGCATAAGACAAAGTCCGAATCACGTGTAAGCTTGGAACTGAAAAACCTTCGATTGTTAGATCAACTTAATAAGCTACTGATTCGTTGTTCTGGATATCAAGATTTCGCCTATATATTAAAAAAATGTGAAGAGTATTTTCAATATAAAAGATGCGTCTTTTATGCATATGTCCCATGGTCAAATCAATTCTACGGGGTCATTGGGGCGGAGCTTTCAAAAGTACAGAGCATGAAGGGGCAGCTCACTGAACAACATTTAGTTTTTGGCTCAAAGAAGCCGATTTATTTAAAAGATCCTAAAAATTTTGTGAGAGAAGAGCATATAAAATTATTTAATTTGTCCTCTGTTATCTTTATCCCGATTATTCATGATGATCAATTGTTTGGGTGGCTGACATTTGATCAGCTAGGTGAAGAATTTGATTGCACTAAAGATGAATTGCAGTTACTTGAACAAGTTGGGAAACGCTTGGGGTTATTTTTATCAAGAAAAGGTGAAAAATTGGAGAACTCCTCTGAGCTTCACTTAACAGAAAGGGAAGCTATGATTTTGGGCTTATTAGCAGAAGGGTATGACAATAAAAAAATAGGTAGCTTACTGTTTTTAAGTGAACACACGGTAAGAGATTATGTCAGCAGTCTAATGACAAAGCTAAAAGCAAAGAATCGCACACAAGTTGTCGCTTCTGCTTTTCGATTGGGGCTGTTGAACTGAGTGAATATCGATTAATGGTTCGCGCGGAGTAGGAGGATACCCGCGCGAAGCCTCGCGGAAATAAAGCGAGGCTATTTTTTATTCAAATTTAAAGATTTTCTAATTATGCTTCCTTTAAGTTTAGACAGTATGTTTGATTTTTCAATGACTAAACTATTCAAATCTAAAGGGGCGTGTGTTAACAATTCATATCCATCATTTGTGATTAATATGGTATCTGAATGTCTAAAGCCTCCTTTACCCTCGAAATATATGCCAGGTTCAATAGTAATAATCATATTTTCTTGTAAAATATCATCGCTTCCTTCAGCAATAAATGGACCTTCGTGATTACTTAATCCTATTCCATGGCCAGTTCTATGAAGCATATTATTGACCAACCCGTGTTGAGCAAGATAATTTCGTGCTTCAGAGTCTACATCTGAAGCCCTAACGCCTGGTTTTAATATTTTTAACGACTCCTCTCTTGCTCGTAACATATGGTGAAATAGCTCCTGTTCATCCTTTGTAGGTTTGTCTAGAAAAAAAGTACGTTCGCACTCTGAAGCATAGCCATTTATACGAAAGTAAGCCATCGAAACTTGAGGACCTTCACCTAATTTGTCCGTTATAGATGGAATACTATGTGGCATTGAACTTAATGGAGCGGGCCATACGATAGAGGTAAGAGATGTTGTAATTGGATCAAATTGTTGTGAACGAATCAATTGCTTTTGTACAACATTTGAAATTGAGAAGGATTCAACAACCCCTGCGCCTTTGTATGAAGATTGTAGTATCTTTTCTATTGCCATATCAGATTGCTTGGCGCTGAATCTAATTTTTTCCAGTTCGTATGCACTTTTTACCTGACGTTGGTCTGCTACAAGATGACTAGCCTGTAGATTTTTTGCCTCGATTTTTAAATAAACCTCTGCTTTAACATTATTCTCAATGCCTGTATGATTAAATTTTTTTAGAAGCTGATGTAAAATATCGAACCAATTGCTACCGTTTGGAGATGGATAGTCCCAATATGAAATAATGTCACAGTCTAGAATACCTTTATGAACATGGGCCTCCTCTAATTTCGGGACTAGTAAAACAGGCTTGCTATCTAATGAGATAATAATGAAAAATGGGCGTTCTTCAGGCTTAAACGTGACATTTGTAAAAAACCAAATGTCATCCTCAGCTGTGATGATGTAGGAGTCTAAAGAGTGTTTTTTCATAGCATTTTGTAAACATTTTATACGCATCAGTAATTCTTTATCTAACATGGAAATACCTCCCTAAAAGTCAAAGAGCAATTTCTTTTGATTGTAAATAATTTAGATCATAATGTGAAATACATAGAATATACAGTTTTAATACTTATAAGGTATTACAAAAATTGAAGGGGTAGACGTCGTGGAACTAAGACATATACGTTATTTCATAGCTCTTGCGGAAGAATTAAATTTTAGCCGTGCTGCAGAACGTTTACTTATTTCTCAGCCACCTCTTAGTAGACAAATTAGGGAGTTGGAAGTAGAGGTCGGTGCACAGTTGTTTATTCGAACAAAGCGCTATGTTGAATTAACAAACGCAGGGGAAGTATTCCTGAAAAGAGCCTATCAAATTCTTGATCAAGTAGATCAGGCTTGTATTGCAGCGAGGGCAACAGAAAGTATGGAAGAATTGAGCATTGGATTTACCGGTACAGCTCAAGACATTGCTCCAACTATACAAAAATTTAAAGAGTTAAATCCGTCTGTTACCATTATATTGCAGCAAATGAGTACAGCAGAACAGATTAAAGCATTACATGAAAAGAAAATAGATCTAGGATTACTTTCTTCACCTATTCATAACAAAGAAATAAAAACAAGATTACTAAAACAATGCCTGTTCATGGCGGTCTTGCCTAAATCTCATCCTCTGGCACTAAAAAAATCAGTATACATGCACGATCTTGAGGAAGAACCATTTATAATGACCACTCGATCAGCAGGTGCATTGTATTACGATACGCTTATTGAGATTTTTCGGAATGCTGGGTTCAAACCGAAAATTGCGATTCACACGAATGATCTTCAGACAGGTTTGACATTGGTTTCAACGGGTATAGGTATTACATTAACACCATCATCTATCGTTCCGTTAAGTGGAGTTATACAGAGGGAAGTAGAGGATCTTATATTTTCAATAGATATGTATGTTGCATGGAGACATCAAAATCAATCCCAAGCGCTTCAGAAGTTTCTTTCATTCTTAACGGAGTATGCAGATGCAGAAAAATGAGAATCCATAGGTATCGCGTAAGGGAATTCAACTATTAAAGAGTTCAGCGGATTCTGTGTTGTAAAATCCGGATTTTTTAAATAAATACTATTGAAAGTACAATAAAAAAGTAGTGATAAAGGCATATTGTGTAGCTTTCCTCTGAAAAATAAGTATAGTAATAAAACAATATTTACGAATATTACAAGTGAAAGCATTTAAGCTTACACGATTGTAATGTAATTGAAAGCCAATACGATAGAGTGTAATACATTATTTTGCGAGAATGTGTATAGAAGCAAGAACAAGAAGCGGAGGAATACACAATGAATGAAAAATTAGAAGGCGTATATGAGGAATACAATCGTTACATATACCACTTATGTTTAAAACTTACTCGCAATAATGTAGAAGCTGAAGATTTAATGCAAGAAGTATGGGTAAAAGTTGTGCGCTATGAGGATAGCGTTGCCGAGGTGGAGCATATTAAAGCTTGGCTAACAACAATTACAATGAATACATTTAGAGATCGCTATCGTAAAAAAACACGACGTAGTAAATACATGATGAACCAACCTGAAACATTAGACGTACCGATATTAGATTTGGTTCCCAACAATGACATTTCAACAGAAGAAAAAATTGAAAAAGATATTGTTACTAAATTAGTACAGGATAAAATGGGTCAATTAGATACAATCTATCGTAAAACATTATGGTATTTCTACATAGACCAATTTTCACTTGCAGAAATCTCTTCAATTATGAAAGTGTCAATTGGTACTGTGAAATCTCGTTTATTCCGTGCAAAAGCTCGTTTAAAAGAAATGCTAATGGCCGATGCATCCATAGTAGAGTCAGTGCTACCAGCATAATTAAATGCATTGGTCGCACTAGCATAATTACTTAGACGGAAGTATTCGCCCGGCCAATCCAAGAAAAGATGCATCGCAAAATTATTTTACGATGCATCTTTTTTTGTATGGATTTTTTATCGTAGGGAACGTCGGTAGTATAACGCTATCGTTGATAAATATACTGAAACGCCGGTAGAAGCATCAGAGCTGATAAAGATCAACCAACGCCGATAAACGACAATTTTATTTTTCACTCAGTTAAATGCAGGGCTAAATGAATTTCTAAATAATGTGCGGGATTGTGTAAATCTCGATCTAATAATTGCTCAATTTTTTCAAGTCGATGGTATAGCGTATTTTGGTGAATGTGTAAGGTGGAAGCCGTTTTCGAAATAGAACGATTTTGATGAATGTAACAACGAAGTGTTTCAAGTAAAGTTTCATCCTTTAGCTTGTATAACGGAGCTAATATATCATGGACAAATTGTCCGAGCTCTTCTTCGGTTTGCTTGCTAAATAATCGATTAATACCAAGATCTTCATAACTAATAATTGTTACTTCATTTTCTTTTTGTGCGTGGCGCAGAGCTAGCCTGAGTGCTTGCTTACTTTCTTCTGCACTCTGAGCAACCTTTAGTAAGTGGTCCTGTACAGCTCCTATGCCAATTGCAACTTGTTGATGATAAAACTGAACCCAACTAATGATTGCCTGTGTTAATTGTTGTTTTATTTTTTGACGTAACGCTGTATCTCCTTGTAGTACCCAAACGACCGTTTCACGCTGTGTAAATATAAAATGCTGATCTTTAAAATACTGCTGAACATGTTGAATAAATTGCATACTATTTTTATGAGAAAAATGTTTCAGCCTAAATTTTACGACGAATGTTGGCTTCTTGATATCAAGTCCTAACTCATCATAACGAGAATCAACGAGAGGGGCACGTCCAGAGATAAGTTGTTGGAAAAGCTCAAAACGTTCTTTAAAATTTGTTTGCCCAGCTGCTTGTACTTGTAATGATTTTAAAGTTAAGCTCATCGCCGTATTTTCAATAATCATACGTTGCTGACTCGTTAATTGCTCTACACCCTGAATAATTAAATAGCCAAAAGTTTCTTTTTTATTTCCAATTGGAAAAACATAGCCTATATCAATTAATTGTTCTTTGTTAATTGTTGCGAGCTTGTCCATCTGAGCCTGCTGTAAAAATGTTTTACGATCTGCTAAATTTACATATTGAACGTCTAATTGTAATAATTCCTTCGTTGTTTGAATGATTTTTATTTCTTGTACATTTTGCAAGGATAGTTTAATAAAGATTTGATGTATTTCATGTTGCTTTACAAAGTAAGCATTTAGCCGTTCTATTTCTTCATATGCTTCCGCATTTCTTATAGCAACTGCTGCCTGCGATGCGAAACTTTCTAGGAGTCTTAAATCACTTTGTTGAAAAGCACGTTTATTTGTATATTGATGGACAATCATTACACCAAGTTTTCTTTCATTAAAGGTAATAGGAACAGCCATCGATGTATTATTCTCGATTTTTCCTAAATGTACGGCTTCCATTAATGCGTCTAGATTAACTTTTGAGACATTGTTCATGATCTCTAATGTTTCTTGATGGTTGTATATGCCTGATACACCTGTTTGAAATGTATAACCTGCCATTCCCTCGCCCAATTGCGGGGTATAATCAAAGATACGTTCTGTCATACTCGCACTAGCTACTGTATATAAACGCTTCATTTCATGGTTGAATAACATTAAAAATCCACGATCAATTACTGGAATAGCTAAAATGGCAAAATCCATGATAGTTTGCAATAACGTTTTTATTTTCAAAGTTGAATTCATCGCCCCCATGAGCTGTATAATTGCTAATTTTTGCTCACGCTGCTGTATGAGGATTTTCTGATAGAAGGTCTTTTCTAGCTGCCAAGCTAAAAATTGCTCATCATAACCTGTAAAATCTCCAAAAATAATCCCTTGTACAATATACTCATTTGGCTCCTGTATGTATAACGTTGCACTGAAGTGTTGCTGTTGTTTATCCCAATGTATTCCTTTAAGATCGGGGTTTATATCACATGGCTGACCAGAAAATAAAGACCATTCCTTTGTTGCGCTATAAATATAAAAGCTACAATTGTCATCGTTCAATATAATTTCTTCATGTTCCCCTAGAGACATCGTTATTTCGACTCCATTCTCTAAATTTCAGAATATATTCTAATGAACTTTTATAAACATTGTAAGATATTCTAATGATTTCGTCCTTTATTTTTCTTAATATTTAGATAATTTAACGAAAGGGGTGGAATTATGAATGTCGAACAGAAAAACCGCAGTAATTTAATTTTAGGCGTTTTATTCTTTGGATGGATGGTTTCTTACATTGATCGGACCGCTATTAGCCTAGCTTTAATTAGTATTGGCAAAGATTTGTCCTTATCAGCTACTGAGCTGGGATTTGTTTTAAGTGCTTTCTTCTTTGGATATGCTGCGATGCAAATTCCTGGTGGATGGCTAACGGATAAGTACGGAACGATTAAATTATTAGTTGGTGCAGTTATTTTTTGGTCAGTTTTCACAGCATTCACAGGACTAGCTTGGTCACTCACTTCACTGCTCTTAATTCGATTTTTATTTGGTATTGGAGAAGGTGGATATCCTGCCGCAAGTACGAAAGCAATCTCTATATATTTTCAGAAAGAACAACGTACAAAGTCTCAAGCGACAATGATGTCATCCAATATGATAGGTGGTGCAATCGCTCCTATTATTTGTGCTCCTCTATTATTAGTAATGGATTGGCGCAATGTATTTTTCTTAATTTCCGGTTTAGGACTAATTTTTGTGATTGCTCTTTTGTGGAGTACGAAAAATGCACAAACATTTATCTCAGAGGAGCGAAAGGAAAACGAAGAGAAGGGCTCTTTTAGGAAAGTATTAAAAAATACTTATTTAATGCGTGTACTTCTGGTTTTCTTTTTTATTAATATTGCAAACTGGGGATTAAACTCATGGATGCCAACATATTTAATGCAAGTGCATGGTTTAGATTTAAAAAATGTCGGATTCATCGCTGCCATACCAGCCATTTTTGGAATGATTGGAATGATTATAAGTGGGCGTATCATCACAAAGCTAGGAGGGCGCTCGAAATATGGCGTGATTTTCGGAGCAGTTGTGCTAGCTGTTTGTTTATATCTCATGTCTACAGCTGCTTCTGCAGCACTAGCTATTACGTATCAATCAATCGCCTTTATATTCGTATCTTTTATGGCCTCGTTTATATTTACAACGCCACACCGTGTTGTCAATCAACAAAATGTTGGAACAGCTTTTGGCCTCGTAAATTTTGGTGGACAAGCAGCTGGGATTATTTCTCCAACAATTATGGGTTATTTAATTAATGCTTCGGGCGGTTCTTTTAAAACATCGTTTATATTTTTAGCCATTATGTGTGTCATCGCTGCTGTAATCGCTGTTACTTTACCAGTTAATCATCAGCAACAAACAAATATAAAATCTGTGGAGGGATACTAACTATGAAACAGCAATTATTTGATTGGATGCAATTATATGAAGAAACTTTCAGTCATATGGCAAAGCAAATTTGGGACAATCCTCAGCTAGGCTATGAAGAAACATTTGCGTCTTCACTGCAACAGGAATTCCTAAAAAAAGAAGGGTTTGAAATTGTTACGCCGATTGATGGCGTACATACAGCATTTTACGCACAGTGGGGTAGTGGTAGTCCAATTATTGGGTTTCTAGGAGAATTTGATGCACTTCCTGGATTATCACAGCACGTTAGTTCACTATACTCGCCAGTGGAGGAGGGGGCACCTGGTCATGGTTGTGGTCACAATTTATTAGGAACGGCTGGTGTAGAAGCTGTAGTTGCCTTAAAAGAAGCGATGACGCTTAACAATTTACAAGGGACGATTCGCTATTATGGATGCCCAGCAGAGGAATTGTTATCTGGAAAATCGTATATGGCACGGGCCGGTGTTTTTGATGATTTAGATGTTGTTTATACGTGGCATCCATGGACGTTTAACGTGACAGCGAACTTCTCTATGCAAGCACTTACTGCCATTGAATTTTATTTTTCAGGTCGCACTGCACATGCTGCTAGCGCGCCACATCTAGGGAGAAGTGCGCTTGATGCTGTTGAATTAACAAATGTCGGAGCCAATTATTTACGTGAGCATGTGCCAGACGGTTCTCGTATTCATTATCAAATTACTAATGGTGGCTTAGCTCCAAATATTGTTCCAGATAAAGCAAGTGTCTATTATTACCTACGTGGAGCAAATCGTGATGCTGTCAAAGATTTAGAACGCAGACTCATTAAGGTGGCAAAAGGGGCAGCGATGATGACCGAAACAGAATTGCATTGGGAGCTGAAGGCAGGGTGTTACGATACATTACCGAATCTCACATTAAATGAGCAAATGCGGGCGCAATGGAACGAGCTACCGCCATTATCCTTTACAGAGGATGAGCACACTTTTGCAAAATCGCTACAGGCTTCATTAGATCCTTCTGTTCTTGCAGGTACCGCCCAACAATCTTTTGTACCAAATGAAATAAGTAATGAGGTATTGCCGGAGAGGGTATTTCATATTCCACAAACTTTTCGCCAATCCATGCAAGGTTCTAGCGATTTAGGGGATGTTTCGTGGATTGCGCCACTTGGTCAAGTATTTACAACTTGTGCTCCATATGGCGTCCAAGTGCATACTTGGCAAGCAACTGCAGCTTTTGGATCTTCACTTGGCATGAAAGGGATGCATTATGCGGCAAAAGCGATGGCAGGAGCTGCACTTGATTCCTTACTAGATCCAGATGTTATTAAAAAAGCGAAGGCGGAATTTACGAATTTAAGAGCTGGAAAACAGTATGAATGTGGCATTCCGGAAGACGTGAAAGCGCCAAACACAGTTATAGGATAATGGATGTAAGAAAGAGCGAATAAACGGACTAACGAAGACAGGGATGTGTTATGTACACAGGGGTGGGGGAGTTACCGTAAACTCGCCCAAAAAGAAAAACACCGTAAAAAGTTAGATGCATGTCTAACTTTTTACGGTGTGAAAATGAAGCTTTTACTCATGTCGATTAGGTTCAACGTTGAGTAATTTTGCAAAAATATCACGTAATGTTTGTACTTCATCGGCAGACAGCATACCAAACATATTGTGTATAAGTTCGCTAACTTGCTGACGGGAATCTTCTAAAATATCTTCGCCATCAGCTGTAATTTTCAATTGGGATGCTCGTCGATCTGTTGCATGCTGTGTTTTTTCAATAAAGCCAGCATTAATGAGCTTACTTGTTAAAACAGTGACACCACCTGTCGTCACTTTTAACCGATCAGCAATGGCAGAAGGGCGCTTTGGTCCCTCCTGCGATAAATAGTCTAAAATTAAAATATGGGATTTTGAAAAGCCGAGTACATTATGATTATTCCACTCGTTTGCCCACTTACGCTCAATGGAAGATACTACTTCAAACAACGAGGTAATGGCTCTTTCTTTTTCTTGATCCATATAAGGTCAACTCCAAAACTGTTTTAACTTTCTTGTGCCAATCTTGTCATCGCGTTTAACTCATAAGCACGTACTCTGCGTGGAATAAAACGGCGAATGTCCATCTCATTGTACCCAACTTGAATACGTTTTTCATCAATTAAGATTGGGCTTCGTAACATTCTTGGGTGAGCTTGGATGATGGCAAACAACTCTTGAATAGAGAGCTGATCAATATCAACATTTAAGTTTTTAAAATCATTTGAGTTAGTTGCAATAATTTCGTCTGTTCCATCTTCTGTCATGCTTAAAATTTCTTTAAATTCAGCAAGTGTTAGTGGATGTGACGTAATACGTTTTTCTTTATATTCGATTTTGTGATCTTTTAACCATTTTAATGCTTTTCTGGATGAAGAACAGCTCGCTTGTGAATAAATTGTAACTGTCATTCTTCATTCCCCGCTTTCTTTTTTAGGATTATATTTAATATATATCTTATTAGTAAGTTAATTAGGTTATACATATATCTTACTAGTAAGCTATATATAAATCAATAGTTATTTGAAAAATTTTAAACAGAAGTGAATATTTTTTTCTACACTAAAATATACGCATAGAAGAGAGAAAAGTTTCACAAATTCAGCTTACAATGATGTAAGTTTATTCAATATTAATAATAGAAGATTATAGACTAAATAGAGCTGTTCTAATATAGAGAGAAATAGTCTGATTTAAACGAGATAGATATATTGTTAATCCACTGATTATTAATATGATTTAATGCAGGCTTTTATGCATAGATAAATAAATTTTTATTTGAGGTCGAGAAGAGAGTTGCTTTCAAAAGCTTGGATAGGTCAAGGAACTGCTCAGGTAGGTCAGAGAACTGATCGAGTTGGACAAGGAACTGATCGGGTAGACGAAGAAACCGATCAGGTAGGTCAGGAAACTGATCGGGTTGGCCAAGAAACTGATCGGGTAGACCAAGAAACTGATCGGGTAGACCAAGAAACTGATCGGGTAGGCCAAGAAACTGATCAGGTAGACGAAGAAACTGCTCGGGTAGGCCAGGGAACTGCTCAGGTAGACCAAAAAACCACTCATGTAGCTCATAGAACCGCCAAATTGATACTACCCACACTCAAGGCACAAAAAAAGGCAGCCCCGAGTGATTCATGAATCACATCGGTAACTGCCCATATTGATATTATTTTTAGTTTTGTTGTCCTGAAGTAAACCAGTCTTGGACATTCCAAACTTTTGTTGCTAAACCTTCATAGAAATCAGGTTCATGGCTTACTAGTACGATTGTGCCTTTAAATTCTTTCATGGCACGTTTTAGCTCATCTTTTGCATCGACATCCAAGTGGTTTGTTGGTTCGTCAAATAGAAGCCAGTTTGCTTCATCCATCATGAGCTTACATAAACGAACCTTTGCTTGCTCACCACCAGATAAAGAATTAAGTGGGCGAGTAATATGCTCCGTTTTTAGTCCTGCACGTGCTAATGCTGCACGTACTTGTGCTTGCTCCATAGAAGGGAAGGCATTCCATACATCATCAATAGGCGTAATTTTTTCAGCTTTTACTTCTTGTTCGAAGTAAGATGGGTAAAGATAGTCACCACGAATTACTTTTCCATCTAGCGGATTTATTTTGCCTAACATTGTTTTTAATAATGTTGATTTACCGACACCGTTCATACCGACTAGGGCAATTTTTTCTCCACGTTCAATCTCAAATGTAAGTGGGGGAAGTAACGGCTTGTCCTTGTCGTAGCCAATGACTAAGTTTTCAGCCTCTACTACATAACGACTTGAAGAACGTGCCTCTTTAAAGCCGAATTCAGGTTTTACAGCTGTTTCAGGACGATCGATACGCTCTAAACGGTCAAGCTGTTTAGCGCGAGATTTTGCACGACCAGTAGTTGAGTAGCGAGCTTTATTTTTCGCGATAAAATCTTCTTGTTTTTTAATGAATTCCTGTTGTTTTTCATAAGCATCGATATGCTGGCGTTTATTGATTTCAGCAAGCTCTAAAAACTTTTCATATGTCGCTGTATAGCGAGTTAGTTTTGAAAATTCTAGTTGGAAGATAACATCCACCGTGTTGTTCATAAACTCGGTATCGTGCGAAATTAATAAGAAAGCGTGTGGATAGTTCTTTAAATAGTTTTTCAACCATGTAATATGCTCTTCATCAAGATAGTTTGTCGGCTCATCTAGTAATAATACTTTTGGTTTTTCAAGTAATAGCTTAGCTAGTAAAACCTTTGTACGTTGACCACCGGAAAGGGCAGCAACATCACGTTCTAAGCCAATTGCATCAAGACCAAGACCGCGTGCAACCTCTTCAATTTTCATATCAAGAGAATAGAAATCCCCTGCATCCAGAGCATCTTGCACCTCAGCCATTTGCTCTAGTAAAACTTCTAATTCTTCAGGTGTTGCTTCAGCCATTTTTCCTGTTATTTCATTAAGCTCTTCTTCTTTTTTATATAAAGGAAGAAAGGCGTCACGTAATGCATCACGCATAGTTCGACCAGCTGTCAATACCGTGTGCTGATCTAAATAGCCGTAATGTGTTCCTGGAAGCCATTCAACTTTACCAGTATCGTGGATTGCTTGGCCCGTAATGATGCCCATTAATGTTGACTTACCAACACCGTTTGCACCTACAAGACCAATATGATCACCTTCAACTAGGCGAAAAGAGACATCTTTAAAAAGTGTGCGGTCACCGAAAGAATGACCTAAATTTTCAACTGTTAATATTGCCATATATGTTCCTCCGAGATAGCGGCCTCAGCTTTTTTATGACCGCTAATATCATTTTTATAGTTCAGCCAATTGTTTATTTAATTCCGCTAGCGTTGCTTCCATATTTGCAAGGCGTTGCTCTGCTTTTGCTACTTGATCATTATGACCTGTAGATTCAAGCTTTTCGATGTCGCCCTGTAAATTCATATAATCCATTTTTAGCTCTCTAATTTGATATTCAATATCACTTTTTGATGGCATGATGATTACTCCTTTATGTGTTTATTTGTATAATGAATGCGTATCAATTATGCCTCGGCATAATTGCGTCCGGAATCGGCTTTGTGCTGGCACAAAGAACTCCTTTTCGATTTCGTGACATCCGCCGGAGGCTTTAACTTCTTTCAGCGGGTACTCAAATACCCGCTGAAAGAAGTTAAAGCGATGGAGGTTTTTTTATCCCCCACCGCTTATTAGTTACTATCAATCGGGTACTTATGTTGCTTGAATTCACTTCTTAAAATGAAAGATAAGCGAAAGTGAAAAATTCTTTTATATTGTATCATATCCACCTTCAAAGAATCACTAAGTAGAAGCGATATTATGTCGATCGTAAGCGAAATCTAAAAGCAAGGACTGTAGAGCTTCATTGTTACTTATTAGATTGAGCTGTCGTTGTTTTTTAACAGCTCGTTCGCTTCGGGCCTCATGTAATAAAAATTCCATGACAGCGTTTTGAATTTGTGATTGCTTCATTTTGCGACCTAGTCCAAGGTGAATAAAGCCGTTCTGTTCGCGAGGGAAGGCATGTAATAGCTCAGCCTCAGTTTGTGCAAGAGTAATACAAGGTACACCATAAGAGGCAATTTTATAAGGTGTATAGTTAGCATTACAAATAATAACATCTGCTTTTGGTAATAGTTTTAGGAGTGCGTTTTTATCACGAAGAATAGCTGTGTTTCTACGACTAAGCACCATCATTTGCAAATCATCTGTTGCGTGTCGATAGCTATCATCAATCATCACTGTAATTTGTAGTGGAATTTGTAGCTGCGTTAAGTGTCGAAGAGTACGGTAGGTTAAGTTATGCTCGTCCCCATCCTCAAAAGCAACAACAATATGAGGTGGGTTTTCAGGCATTTTACTGTCTGGTCTATCATCAAAATTCTGAAAAGCTTGCGGTAATGCGAAGTTGAAAC
The DNA here is from genome assembly GCF_056394365.1 of Lysinibacillus sp. 10T31. Classification (NCBI taxonomy): domain Bacteria; kingdom Bacillati; phylum Bacillota; class Bacilli; order Caryophanales; family Bacillaceae; genus Lysinibacillus; species Lysinibacillus sp. 10T31. The sequence continues at coordinate 9,741 of NZ_JBFTHS010000048.1, read as the reverse complement.
TACCGCCAATATAATGAGATGGTAAATAATCTTTAACTTCTTGATAGAGTGCTAGCAATACACAGTCACAGGCTTGGCCACCCTCACCCAAATCATCAAAATGAATGATTGTTTTGCAGAACGGTCGTAAATTTTGTACTTGCCAGCTTTCAGAGTTACGGCCATCTCTTACAATTAAATCAGGCTGAATACCTTTCATTTGCTTTGGTAGCTCATCGAAATGTTCAAATAAGATTGGCGAGAGATTTTCATTCATTAAAATTTGAATCCCATCATTTGAAGGGGTCTTTACAAATATGAAAACTTTTTCATTTGTAAGTAGCTTTGCCAGCGTTGCCACCCGTTCAAAAGGATACAGCCCTTTATCGATGCAGCTTTCAATAATGAAAACAATCGTCTTTTTTAGTTCCGTTGTTTGAATTTCGTTTTGCAAATGTATCCCATCCTTTCATCCGTCTATTTAAACTATGGTGAATGATGGGCAAGTATGTGTAAAAAATTAGGATTAATAAATCAATTTCGCCGAGGCATAATTGATAAAAAACTAAAATTAAATGAGTAAGAGCTCTTTCTTTGACCGATAAATAAAGTAGAGTTTGCAAGAAGATATATAGGATTGTTACAGTTTTTCAGCAAATCTTTTGTTCCGGCAGTGAAACTTCTGGAGCAAATGAGCATAGAAGGGGGTACAACCAATGGGAATGCGCGCAGCGATTGTTGTAGGGGCTACTGGATTAACAGGTACTTCTCTTGTAGAACAATTATGTGAAAATGATGAATATGTTTCAGTTACGGTTATTGCACGAAGAGCGCTAGCATTTACGCATCCAAAGCTAGAAGTGAAAATTCGTAATTTTGATACTTTAGAGGAAAAAGATATCGAATTTGCACATGAGCTTTATTGTTGTTTAGGAACAACTATTAAAAAGGCGGGATCTCGTGAGGAATTTGAGAAAGTTGATTTTGAATATCCGCTAACGATTGCCTCATTGGCAAAAAATCGAGGAATCCCACATATGCTAGTCATTACAGCAATGGGGGCGAATGAAAGTTCACCCTTTTACTATAATCGAGTAAAAGGAAAGCTTGAACATGACCTTATGGAGCTAGGTTTACAGAGACTTTCAATTATTCGTCCATCTTTACTGGTTGGCGATAGAGAGGAATTTCGCTTAGGTGAAAGGGCGGGAGAGAAAGCTTTAAAGCTTATAAAGCCGTTATTAGTTGGGCCATTAAAGCGTTCAAGAGCTATAGAAGCTTCCCAGGTTGCCAAGGCGATGATCGTTATTGCGCTGTACGGCGATAAACAGCCAGTTACAATTTATCCTTCTCAGGAATTGGTTAAGTTAGATTTCCCTGAAACACAGGATGATGATGTCTCAAGGGAGCAATTATTTAATTGGGATAAACGCAAATTATCGGGTGCTAGCGATGAAGGAGATAAAGTAAATCGTGAAGTCGTTATTAATCGAGATAAATATAAAATAGAGGAAACGGTTGTAGATAAAGAAGTAAAATTCCAACGTCGTGAGGATAAATAAAGGTCCATCATCATAACGTGGAGTTGATTTCCGTTCCGGCTGGGCGCTTTCCTGGGGGCGTCCGATGAGCCGCTTCACTCGCGTTGCTCGCTGCAGGGTCTCATCTGTGACGCTGATCCCCAAGGAGTCGCCCAGCCTCCACTCCAATCAACTTAATATGTAGGAAAGAAATTAGCCCGTAGCGAAAATCAGCGTCTTCTCAGTGGTAACAAATTCATTTGTGAAAATATTATTTTAATAACAAGTAATCAAAATGCCAAAGTCTCTTCGAAAGCATATTTCTTGTGTAGACTACGTTCCGCCTAAAGACTGAATTTACGGTTTTATCCACTACAATTCTTTCCGTGCCTCTTTTCATTTGTTACAATATTATTGTAGAAATGAATGTGGAGGCAAAGTGAACATGAAAATTTTACTCGTTGATGGCACAATGTTTGGTCGTAAAACCGGTGCTATTTTAGAGCAAGTGGAGCAATATATTAAAGAATTAGATGCAAGTTTCGAGTTAGAAATTATGCATTTTAGTCAATATAAGCATCAAATTGTAGACGGTTCACCGTTAAATGATGACATGAAGGAAATGATTCAAAAGTTCGAGGAAGCGGATGCATATATTATCGCTACACCGATTTTCCAAGCATCGATTCCAGGCGTTTTAAAAAATGCATTTGACTTCTTGCATCCGAAAACAATGCGCTATAAGCCAGTATCGATTGTGGCAAATGGTGGTACGTATCAGCACCATTTAGTAGTAGAAAATCAGTTGAAACCAATTTTAGACTACTTCCGTGCACTTGTAACGCCGAACTATGTATACACACACACATCTCACTTCGATGCAGATAATAATATTGTCGACGAAGATGTTCATAATCGTTTACGTGAATTGGCTCGTGTTTTTGTGCAGTATTGTGAAATGAGCAAAACATTGCCGAAAGAACCGATTGATCAACATTAAAATATAATTTATCCCTTGTGCAGTGGAAAGAAATCACTGTGCAGGGGATTTTTCTTTTTAACTTCTTTCAGCAGGTGTCCAAACACCCGCTGAAAGAAGTTAAAGCCTCCGGACGCAATTATGCCGAGGCATAATTGAAGTATTCTTTTACGATGTGATAAAATATATTTTTAGTGAAACGGAAGGGAGGGCTGCTCATGCAGGACATCGCTATACTAGAAAAACAACGCTGTAGTCTAATATTGACTAATAAGGCGAGGGAAGCAGTAGAGGAATGCTCAGCAAATGAGCATGCCTTTTTTGCCTTACAAAAAACATTCACCGTCTATATCGAAAAGCGCAAAGCAAAAACAGTTGGTGAAACATTTTTATCGATTTATTTTAATGCGGAGCAAAATGAAAAGTTAACCGACGTCCTTGCTGAGAAAACAGCCATTATGGATTGTGTGCTAAAGGTTGAAGGTTTGCTAGCTACAAATATTCGTTTTGTACATATGCGAGGTCCAATCAATACAAACCGACGCTTACCAGCAGCATTACAATTTGTTACAAGACCTAATAATGGAGCAGGGATTCCGCTTGATCTTCATTCAAAAATAAGAGGGCTACCAATAGCCGAGGAGCGCACAGAATATGTGAAAAAGCGTATCTCGAGCTGGGAAGGCTTTTTAAGAATTCAAGAACGTGACGCGACTATTGATGATATTCATACAGAGTTTAAGCAAAGCTATTTTAATGAAGATTTTACTAGGCTGACAATTGTCTGCCCTTATATAAAATCGAAGGAATGGAAGAAGCTTGAAGGGTTAAGTGTGAGCATTCAAGGGGTACGCGGTGAAATTGGACAAGTATTAAAGGCTAATGCAGGGAAGCAGACAATAGAAATTGACTTAAAGCCTTTTGTGCAGGATTTAGCACGTAAAGATCAACTTAACCTCCGTTCAAGGCAAGCAAGCTTTAGTAATTTTGCGACATTGAGCCAAATTAGACGATTACGCAATGGTTTTACAAAGCTTGAAAAAGGCGAGGCAGTTAATCCCAATTTAGAGACAATACTATTTGAAAAACGCCCAACTGTCCGAGCATCAAAGCTTCGAGAGGATATTGTTTTTCACAATAATTTAAACGAATATCAAAGACGGGCTGTTTTAGGCGCATTGTCTGTTGAAGATTTGTATGTGATTCAAGGACCTCCTGGCACAGGGAAGACAACCGTTATTTCTGAAATTTGTCAGCAAAATGTCAAGGCGGGCTTAAAAACACTCGTAGCTTCTCAATCAAATCTAGCCGTGGATAATGCTTTAGGACGACTTCTTTCCAATCAAGAAATTCGAATTTTACGCTATGGTAGAACGGAAAGCATTGAAGAAGAGGGTAAAAAATTTATTGAAGAAAATGTTGCGCTTTATTGGCGTGAGCAAACTCTCACAGCGATCGAAGAGGAAATTACAGCCTTTACAGAACGTGAACAAGAACTAAAATCAAGTATTACCAAGGCTGAGGAAGAGCTAGAAAAGCTGGAGGCATGGCTTGAGGAGCTAACAAAGGAAATTGCTGCAAAAGAACAGGCTGCGATTGACGAGCCAATTTTACAGCAGGAAATACAAACGTTAAAGAAAGAATTAAAGGCTGCAAAAACTGAGCAGCAGGAGAACGAGGCACATAAAGAGCATTACGAAAAACAGCTGGCGCAAATTGAGCCTGCTGTAAAGTCGCTTGAGCAAACCCTTGCTGAAAGCCCATCTATAGAGCAACTAAAGCTTACTATAGAAGAAACTACTCAAAAAATTGAGCAATTGGAAGCTGCTGCTCAATATAAGGAGCTGCAAGAGCAAAAGCAACATCTAGCACTGCAGTTCAAAGATATCCAATCGAAATATGAAGAGGAAAACAATCGTCTTCGATTAATGAAGGAAGCCGAACAATATATTAGTAATTTATCGTCCTATGAGCGAATCCAACGATTTTTACAGCATTATCAAATTCGCCCATCCTATGTGCTGTCACAGCAAATTAGTCGTTTGCAGCATTTAGAGGATGCCAAAGATTTAGAGGCATGGGCAACCATTAATTCACGTTTACAAAAAGCTATCGCAAAGCTTGAATCATTAGTATCTGATGAAGAAAAAGAAAGTGCGCTTGCTAAAAGTAGAGTGCAGTCAGTTCAATCGTTTTCGTTGCAAAATCTAACAGGTGTTTTTGCACAGCTCAATACAGCCTTTCAAGATGATCAAACACCACCTACCGAGCAAATTGAGAGTTTCTTGCTCGGATTATATATGCGCCGTGATTTTGTCTGGCAAAAAGGTGTAGCTCTTAAACAACAACAAGATCATAAAGATCAGGAGTTTGAGTCCTTGCGTAAAGGTATTGGCGGTTTAATACATCAAGAATGCGCGATTACTAGCTTTGACGTTCAAAGCTTACAGCGACAATTGCAGCCATTTTTACAACATACAGAACGACTTCAGCAGCTAGCTGAGGCATTCCAAATTGATGCGGAGCCAGAAGAGTCTGTAGAGCATTTAAAAATGCTTGTGTCACAATCGAAATCTTCTCTTCAAACAGCACGTCAACAGCTTGAGGCAGTAGAGCATGCTAATACACAGCTCCTACCGAAGAAAGCGGCACTTCAAACAGCGCAGACTAGCTTACAAGAGATTGAACAACAGCTAACACAATTAGAAGAAAATATAAAAGAAATTAATATAGCTGGATTGAAGAAGGAGAAGCAGCTCACAGCTTGCACAAAGCTTCTTCAATCAACACCGGAGCGCACTTACGAAGAGGTAGAGGAATCAATTGCATCTTCGAAAACAGCAATTGTGGAATTACAGCGTAAGGAACAGCAGCTACCTCTTCGAAAAAAAATACAAGAGCAATGGCGAGACAAGCTACAAAACGCTACTGAATATGATTTAGATGAAATTCGTAAATTATATGTGCGTCATGCGAATGTTATCGGTACAACATGCGTTGCTTCGGCAAGTAAGGAATTTATGGAGAACTACCCGACATTTGATGTTGTCATTATTGATGAAGTATCAAAGGCGACACCACCAGAGCTATTATTGCCAATGCTTAAAGGTAAGAAAGTTATTTTAGTAGGCGATCATCATCAGCTACCTCCATTACTTGGAGATGATACGTTGGAGGAAACGTTAAAGGCGATGCTCGATGAAAATCCAAACTTTGACGGCGCTCAGGAGTTGAAAAATTTACTGCGTGAATCACTGTTTGAACGCTTATTTAATAATTTACCGCATACTCATAAGCAAATGCTGGCATTACAATACCGAATGCATGAGAAAATTATGCACAGTATTACACCGTTTTACGCGAAAGAGGAAAATGGTCTGCAATGTGGTTTACCAGATTCAGATGCAGCACGAGACCATTGCCTAGAAGGCCAATTTGTTAACCGTGATGATCATTTATTATGGGTTGATATTCCAACTGAAAAACCTTATTTAGAGGAGCAGGTAAAGGGTGGAACGAGTCGTTATAATGAGGGTGAATTACAAACAATTCGTCGAATTTTAATAGATATGAACAAGGCTGTTATTGAAGCTAAAGCAGCTGGGCGCATACCTCAGGATGTACAAAAAAGTGTTGGAGTAATTAGCTTCTATGGGGAGCAAGTAAAGAAAATCAATCGCATTCTGCAACAGGAATTACAGCTACCACATCTTCAATTTAGAACCGGGACAGTCGATAAGTTCCAAGGTATGGAGATGGACGTCATATTAGTTAGTATGGTACGTAATACGCCTAAAGGAGGAGACGTTGGCTTTGCAAGAGATTATCGCCGCTTAAACGTTGCCTTATCTCGTGCACGAGAATTATTACTACTTGTCGGAAGTGCTGAGATGTTTGCCAAACGTGCGAAGCATCCAGATACACGAGAGATGTACAGCAATCTGTTAGAGACAGTAAAATCCTACAACGGCTTGCGTAATCATGAAGGACAGGTGATGTAGATTGTCAAAATTACAGCAGCGCTTAATGCGTGAAATTCAGCAAAATCGAAATATTAAAATCGTCAAAACCGATGAATGGTGCATCCCAATTCGAACAGTAGAAGTGACCTATGAGCCAGTTCGTCGTTCCACTATGGATGTCTTGATGACAATGCTGTTAATGAGCATACAGGAAGCAGATTTCGCAAATGCACAGGAATTGAGTGAGTTATTGCTAGTCGATCCGTTATTTATTGAGGATTTAGTATCGTTAATGTCTCGAGTAAATCTTATTGAGCAAACGGAAAGCTTCTATAGATTAACCTCTAAAGGACAGCAGCAACTGGAACGTGGCATCTTCGAAGAGGAGCTAGATGTAGAAATGGCTAACCTTTACTATAGCCCATGCCATCTTGCATTTCTTGCTGTCGACGAGGACAATATAGAAGAATTCGATGATCTACCAGAGCTATATCGATATGTGGATGAAGAGGCTGAGAAGCAGGAGCAATTCGAAGAAGCGATGTTAATAGAAGCGCTACAGCAAGAGGATGAAGAAAAAGCTGCTGGAGCCGGAGCCTCTCAAAAAATAATTTCAAAAATTGTTGAAACAGACGCTAAACAAATCAATGATATCCCGTGCCTTGAATTTGTCCTTCACGATAAAGAACAAGATATTTTATTCGTTCGTATATGGAACGCACTGTTAAATCAATGGGATTCGCACCTAGAACAACAGCTCACAGAAAAAGAACAACTACAATGGCGTGAACAATACTTATAAGAATGAAACGAACGTGTGCAGCGTTCGTTTTTTTTGTTTTATTATAGTTGAAATTTTTGTGATATTATCCAAAAAAATATATGCTGTGTGAAGCGGTTGATTGGAGTGGAGGCTGGGCGATTCCTTGGGGATCAGCGATAGGGGAACGAAGGCTAAAACCATCACGTCCTGTGATAACGCCTTCGTGACCAACATCGTGTTGGCCCGAGACCCTGGAGCGAGCAGGCAGAGGAACGAAGGCTAAAACCATCACGTCCTGTGATAACGCCTTCGTGACCAACATCGTGTTGGCCCGAGACCCTGGAGCGAGCAGGCAGAGGAACGAAGGCTAAGAGCATCACATCCTGTGATAACGCCTTCGTGACCAACATCGTGTTGGCCCAAGCGGCTCATCGGACGCCCCCAGGAAGCTCTGCTCTGCGCGAAAGCGAAGCGTCAGCGGCAAATGTTTTATCTGTGCGAAAGCGAAGCGGCAGCAACAAATGTTTTATCTGTGCGAAAGCGAAGCGACAGCAACAAATGTTTTATCTGTGCGAAAGCGAAGCGACAGCAACAAATGTTTTATCTGCGCGAAAGCGAAGCGTCAGCGGCAAAGCGCCCAGTCGGAACGGAAATCAACCCCTCGTTATGCCAAAAGCATCTATGTCGATAAAACACAAAAGTTAAGTGATAAATTATAAAAGTTGAGCGATAAATTCAAAAAGTAAGGCAATAAAATGGTAAAAGACCTCGATAAATTTTTAAGCTTGCATATATTATTACAATAAAAGGAGGGGGCAGATGTTTACGATTAGTTTATGTATGATTGTCAAAAATGAAGAATGTACTATTGAAAGATGCCTAGACTCCGTGCAACATTTAGTGGATGAAATCAATATTATTGATACGGGCTCAACTGATCGTACAAAAAATATCGTCCGAAACTATACCTCTCGAATTTTCGACTTTACCTGGTGTGATGACTTTGCCAAAGCTCGTAACTTTTCCTTTCAACAAGCAACAAAAGATTTTATTTTATGGCTCGACGCAGATGATGTGATCACAACAGAACATCAGCAAAAGTTCCTACAACTTAAACAATCGCTTTTTCATCCTAATGTCGATGCTGTTTCCATGGATTATTATGTAACGCTGGATGCTGATGGCTGTAGAATCAAGTGAAAAAAGATTTCGCCTCGTAAAACGTGCACGTAATTTTCAGTGGCAGGGTGCCGTCCATGAGTATTTAGATGTAACCGGCCAGCTCTATCACAGCGATATAGCAGTTACACATTTGCCAAGAAAAAGTGATATTCATCGCAATATTAATATTTATGAGCGTTTAAAGAAAGAAGGGCACCCATTTTCAGCTAGAGAAACATTTCATTACGCAAATGAGCTCAAAATTCATCAGCGGTTTTTAGAAGCAATCAATCACTATAATATTTTCCTGGATTCCACAAAAGGCTCTGCTGATGATCAAATTCAAGCTTGCTTAAATTTAGCGGATTGCTATCAACAGCTACACGATCCAAAACAAGCAACACAAGCTATTTTACAATCATTATTATATGATCGACCAAGACCAGAAACATGCTGTCGAATCGGTCATTTTTTTATGGAGCAATCGAAAAATAAAGAGGCTATTTACTGGTATTCACAAGCATTACAGCAACCTATAGAACAGACAATGGCCATACACAAGCATGCTTTTTCCACATGGCTTCCACATCTACAGCTAAGCTTGTTATACAATCGCTTGCGTCTCTATGAAAATGCATATCAGTATAATGAAGTAGCACGTAAATTTAAGCCAAAAGATCAGCGCATACTAGACAACCGAAAATTCTTGTTAAGTCAGTTAAAGAAGTAAGACCGTCATGGAAAGGGAACATCAATAAAATTTATATATATACCGTAACCAATTAACACCGATATAAAAACGACAATTGTCATACAAATCACATTCCGAGGTCTGAAAGTTCGAGCATCCATTAAATCATCCCCTTTTGATTTTGTGAACATTCTGTTAACTCAACATATGTTTTGAGAGTTTGAGTATGCAGTCCTCTTCGATATTTTTATTTGAAGCATTGAAAAGAAGAGCAAATTCACAATTAACATGAATTTGCTCTTTAAATTAGGCAATTTTCAAATTGCTGCTCTTCAACTCCCATGAAAGAACTTAATCATCTTTCATATTCTGTGGTGTAGCACTGGTTTTGCGCTACATGGATGGCTAACGTGGCAGTTTAGTTTAACAAGAGATGCTATACTATACACATTATTACCAGTAAAGATGGTGAACTAATGGAACAAGTGCTAAAAGAAATGTTGTCTCTGAGTAATCAATATAAAGTTCATATTATTAAGCGTAAGGATGGTCTTTTTACCACAGAGGTATATATGTGGCAGGAAGACTGCGGATATGAGTATTGGAGTCCTATTAAAAAAGGATTGTCTTTGATTGAGACGGAGGAAGGTGCAGTGACGTTAGCCATTGACCATTGACCATTTAAG
>NZ_JBFTHS010000047.1:0-36273 GCF_056394365.1 Lysinibacillus sp. 10T31 | reverse complement strand
TTCTGATATGGTAAGATGGGTATAGCTCATAACGATTCCTCCGTTTGAATGTTGGTGTGGTAACTACATTCTACACGAGGTCGTTATGGGCTTCCTTTATATTGATTTCTGAGTGTTGCACTTAATATTACAATCCGTCTTTAGAAAATAAACTACACCTTATGCATGTCCTATTTCATGTATAAGAACCGAAGTGGTATGCCAACTACATAAAAAAGAGTAAATGAAATAAAAAACACAGTCATCAACCCTTTCAACTAGGCCGAAATATTCTAGTTATTTTTGATATAAATCTATCTTTCTCAGCTTCTTGCTAAATATTCAAATCAGGGGCTTGTAAGGAATTATTTTGTAAAGTATTATTACACTATTTTGAATTGAACTTCGAGGGTTACATATGTTATATATTTTATATTTTATAGTCGGTGGCACTATTATGGTAATAGCATTACTGTTAAGCCAATCAAAATATTTATTTTTATCCGGCATCATTACGGCATTACCTATTCTGACGCTCATAAATATGGGTATGCAGATGAAAAATATGAAGGAGGATACCTTCCATAGCGTTTTACAAAGTACAGTGTTTGGGCTGTAGGTATGTTACTTTTTACAGTTCTCGCATTTTTATTAACAATCTGGTTTAAACCTAGCATTTCCGTAATTAGCTCTCTCGCAATTTATGCAGTTTTTATGTTATCAGGTAAATATATTATGTCGATGTTTACATAAAGCGAAGGGGCTGTCAGTAGACAGCCCCTTCCTAATTTTGTCGAAAAATCCCCAAATACTTAAAGAATTTTCACAAACACACCCTGTTGAAAAATAATCATATAAGCATTTCCCTACTCAAAATTCGAAAGTACAAAAACCCCACCACAATGCGAGATTGGATAAAATTCTAATTGACACAATCCTTTTAACAAGGAACTAATTTCCTCATGGACAAAGTAAAATTCATCATCATCCCAATAATCAATACTGTCTTGACGACATTTTTCAAGCTGTGCTCTTGTTTCAAACGCAATATCACCGATAAAAATTTTGCCTGTTGGTGTTAGTTGCTGTAATAATGCTGTCATGTATTGCACCTTCATTTCATCGGTAAAATGATGTAATGCATAGGTGCTAATAATGGCGTCATATTTTTGATGAAGGAGCTTCACTGGTAGCCCTTTTGACAAATCCCACTCCATCAAGTTCGCATCAGGCATTTTTTCTTTGGCGATTTCGATCATTTTCGAAGAAAAATCGAAACCATTGATAATATGGCCATTGTCATAAAGCTTTGCCGTTAATACCCCTGTGCCAAATCCAATGTCTAATACAGTTGATTTTGGAATAGACATGACCTCGTTAAAAATCGTATTTAATACTTCTTTATATCCTGCAAATGGATATTGATTACTTTCTTCACTTAGCTGGACCGTTTTATCGTAACCATCAGCCCATAAATTAAATCCTTGTTGATTTAGTAGCATAAAAGTCCTCCTATATTTTCAATCGATTACGAGTTCGGAAGTTTTTGTTTGACTGATATGTGTATTAAAGAATTCGAGTATTTTCTCATAAACGAATATTTCATTCGCCTTTTTCGTGAATCCATGTCCCTCATCCTCTAGCACAACATATCCCACTTCTCGCCCCTTTTCCTTCAAAGCAGCAACGATTTGGTCAGACTCCTTTTGCACAACACGTGGATCGTTCTCCCCTTGAATTACTAACATAGGTTTCGTCATACCATCCAAATACGTAATTGGTGAATCGGCTATTAATCTTTCTTTATCCTTCTCTGGATCTCCTATCCATTGCTTCATATATGGCGCCCAAAAATCCGGAACAGACTCAATAAATGAAAATAAATTACTTGGACCAAAAATATCGACAACCGCTTTAAAGTAATCTGCATGGCGACCATGCAATAGCAGTGCCATATAGCCGCCATAGCTGCCACCTAAAAGCAGCATTTTATCACGATCCGCATAGCCCTTCTTAATAAGCCAATCAATCCCAGTAATATTATCAAGACGTGGGCCATGACCCCAATCGCCCTCAACCATTTTCTTAAAATCTAGACCGTAGTTCGATGAGCCTCTAAAGTTAGGTGCAAAAATAGAGTATCCCTGGTTAACAAAGAATTGGAACATCGGTCGAAATGATTTGCGTTCAAGTGCTTGTGGACCACCATGTGGCCATAAAATTACATATCCATTCGAATTTTCTTCCTTCGCCTTGAACAAGAGTGCCTCAATTTCTAAACCATCAAACGATGGATAACGTAGCACTTCGGGTTCCACCAAATCCTCATCTCGAATACCCGGTACTCTATAATGAGTTAACTCCAACCAGGAACTTCCCATTTCCTTTGAAACAAAAATATTATTTGGCTTTGTAGCCGATTTTCCAAGCAAGTATAAATGTCCGCTTGGCATAATAACCATTTTCTCAATAATATCAACAGGTATTTCGATTTTTTCATTTTTTCCATCTGCCACTGTATAACGATAAAGTCGATCCTCGACACCATAGGAGCCAACAATATAAAGTGCATGCTCTACTTTCGAATAATAAATACTTGTAAAAATTTCTTTATCTAATTGAAGCAACTTTGTAAATTGTTTCGACTGAATATCAAATTTTGCTAAGTAGCTAAAATCTTCATCGTAGTCTGTTAAAAAATAAATTTCCATTTCAGAAGTATACACAAAATCGGAAACTGTATGCTGCTTATCCGTTAATGGCGTGAGCAATACTTCCTCATCATCAATTTGTACATATGCTAAGGAATGCGTATTACCAAACTGTTTAATATAAACAAATGATTTTTCCTCTGGACTAACTGTAGCGATAAAAGTAGGTGCAATACTTCCCTCTATAAGTATCTTTTCCTCTCCACTCTCAATGTCATAAACAAAACTATTTAAATATGTCGAATTTCCAGCTGTAGTTGCGTAATAAAGATGTCTACCATCCTCAGTCAAATGTCCGTAGAAATGACGCTCTCCCTCTTTATAGCGAATTGGAACTAGGCTTCCTCCCTCAGGGGGAATTGCATAAATTTGACTATTTTCATCACCATCTTTATCAAATCCAGCTAAAAGGAATTCACCTGTTTTCGAATATTTAATAAAATCCGAAGTTTGATTATTAAAAGTCATTTGATATGGGAATTTTTTCTCTAAATCCATTCCCCATAGATTAAAATATCCATTAAAATTCGTACTTAATACCATCTGCTTTTCATCAGGACTAATCGCAAAATCACTTACAGTTAAATTTTTCAAAAAATGCTTTGTGTTCATCTTTTCAAATTGAATCATAGACGTTCCTCTTTTCTTAAAAAATTTTCTCTGGCAACAGTACTTTTTAAAAAGATATCCATCCCTTTACCTGTGATAACGTCTTCGTGACCTACATCCTTGAGGCCAAATAGGCTTATCGGACGCCCCCAGGAAAGCACTCAGCAGGAAAGTAAAACATCCCCACTCAAGGGTCGGTATCCCAATAAATACAATTATACCATTTATTTTAATATAAATATCTGAATATTTTAACTTCATACATTCCCTAAAAAATGTTATAATAAAAATAGTTTTCTTTTCAAGGAGGAATCGAAATGGACGCATTCTTTTGTAATGCTTGCTCTAGACCAAACACTCTACAGGTCAAAGAGGTCTAGAAAAGTTAACCCAAATAACATAATTGAATGATCTCTTTAGGCCATAAATCTTTATAAAAAGCCTACTATACAGGAGTGAATTCATATGGAAAACCAAACAATTCAGCCGTTTTTAACGGTCGCAAATTATCATTTACTAGAGCAGCAAATGAATAAAATCATACACACACTTGCAACGACAAAGGATAAAAACGTTATCCTAGCCGTACAAGGTATTGTTGAAAGCGAAATTACAGCGAAATTAGCGCTGTCCACTGCGGAAGCTCAGCTAATTGAACAACTTTTTAATGTGGCAAATCGTGCACAGGGTGATGCCTATTTAGAGCAATTAAAACCGTACGTCATCCCATTCAAAGCTGTAACTGCAAGCTCACTGAAGAGCCTATTTAAAAAGGAAAAAAAGCTCAAGCTACCGAACCTAGAAGAAATGGATTTTCAGCAGATTTGTTATTTAGCTTGGGATGATCCTGGTACACATCGAAAATATGTCTTATTGGAACAAGATGAAAAGCTAAAAGCGATTAAGGGAACTTACTCTAACAATACAATTAAAGGAATATGTGCACTATGTAACCGCCATTCTGATGTTGGCCTATTTACTACGTCTGTAAAAGGGCAAGTCGTTGGAACGTTCACGAATTATAGTAATTACATTTGCGCAGATAGCCAAACATGCAATCGACATGTAACGGATATAGAAAAAACAACAGCGTTTTTCGAACGTATCACTCGATAAAAAGAAGCCTTCTCCATTATGGGGAAGGCATTTTAGATAGTTTTTACAAATTAATACTGAAGCTGATTTTGATCCACTTTTATAATCGACGATGCAATGATGACAAAGCCATGCATTAAAACAAAATCAAAGCATAACTTTCATATCGCCATAATGGAATACCATGGAAGGATCAGCAACAGCAAGGCCAGGATTCGTTGGACTGGAAAGCCCTGATCCCCCAACCACTTCAATTTCAAGTTTTCCACGTAATGGGCGTTCTCCTACTAAATAATCGCCTGTAGATTTAACATGGAGGATTCCATTTACAATAGCACTGATATCAAATTCCAATCGCGTACAACTTCTAGGAGGTATAACAGCTAATGGAAGGCCTTCAAGAAAAGGTCTTTCATTCTCATTCGTTATAAAAGGAAGTGTTATCCCTTCCATTGAAAGCTGTAAAGAAGGACAATATTCAATCACAACATCAGCTTCTAGTGGTTTGCTTGTTGGGTTTTTAATTAGAATCACAAGTCTATTATTAGGCTGTCCAACCACAGCATCCAATGGAACAAGAAATGGTCCTGTAGTAATCGTATACTTTCTAGTTTGAGTTGTTGATGTTTGATTTGACAAAGATTCACCTCCTAATAAAAAATATTACTTTCTGTATATCTTATTAAAATAAAAAAATAATTGTATAGACGGTTGTAGAAAGAATTCCAATTTATTTTGTAGTGGCAGGAAGCTATCTTCTCAAATTTATTTACTATTGAAAACAATATAATTTATATAAACAAAACTATTAAAAAAATTGCGTACTCGTATCTTATTAAATTTTAATAGATGGAATCGAAAAGAAATGCGAAATGTTTTTTGCCATCTCCCATTAGAATGGCGGAGCAGATGTTGAGGTGGTTAAGTTTTCTAATATTAAAAATACTATTTCGACATATACGAGGTATAATCTCGAAATAAAAAAGCCCAGGCTCAAAATAATTGAGTACCTGGACTTTGCTATTAATTGCTGCGTTGTGCAATGATAATTTTTAGCCCTTCGAAATCTCCACTAGTCATAGTACCATTGTCGAATTTATCTAACCACGATTTATCAATCAACTTTTTGTCTACTGCTTGTTTAAGATATTCACGTACTGCTGCCTTTGGGGCATCATTAGTAAATTTCATCATATCATCATCCTGTTCTGTTTGTGGTGTTTGTTCATTTAATCCATTGAGTATATCTTGCTTAAATTGAGCTTCTGAAATGCCCATACTCAAAAAATAAGAATATGGATCTCTATGTGTTGTACCGCCTAAATTATCAGTAATCCAGCGGTGTGACTTGATGCCATTACCAATACCGTCTAATACAACAGGGATGCCAGCATCTGTAGCAAGCTTTCGCAAAAGCCAAATGTACGATGCATAATCTTTTTTAAACTGCTCTTTGTCATTTGTTCGCGCCAGCTCTACTTGAGCATAGCTAAGTGGATTACCTTTAGGGCCACAACCGTATTGCACATTATTGACTGGTGCGACTTGTACAATGCGACCTCCACCACCCACCCAATGAGATGTAAATGCATTTGCTTTATTAAGATTCATATATGTTATTTCATTTTCTAACGCGTCTGGGCCATAATTGTTCTCGTTACTAGATTCATGGGCAATTACATATTTAATTGCCGTTAATGCTATATTCGGTAAACCTGACATTAAACGTTGTTCGATAGTATAAGTCATCTCACATCACCCTTTGTTTGTCATATTTTATAGCTTGTTTGCTATCATTAGTCGGGTCAACTACCACTTTGATAGCAAGTGCAGTATAAATTACTCTGTTATTTGCTCATTATAAATTGTTGTGTCGTAGCTGAATAAAGGGCAAATCTGTTGAACTATTAGCAGCTATAGCGCAAATACTGCCACTAAATTGCACAAATGCAACCTAAAATATTACTAATGGCGCCAAAAAGCAATGCATTTTTCAATTCTTCATAGAACACCTTCTTTCACCAATATAAGAGCTCTCCATACATATCTACGAAGAAATAAAAAATAACGCTAAGCTTTCGCCAGCGTTTTTTCTTAATTTTCTATATTTTTTATTCATCAATCTCAGCATATTGGTAGAATGAACGATTAATTAAAACTTCGTCACTTACCAATACAAATGCTTCAAAAACTAATGAATTTGGGGCACTCACTTTTTTCTCTACCTTAATGACGCGTAAGAATAATAACCCAACAAATCAGTATAAACGTTGATATATCTATGTGTTTTTAAACACAAAAAAACACTCGCATTTTAAGCGAGTGTTTCGTGATTTTTAGGATAACCACTTCGGCGGTGTGTTTTTCTCCCAATAAATATCCCCTAAATTATTGTGTGCCATAAAATCATCTTCTGCACTGTGGTAGTGGAAGTTGTAGTAATAGCCATCCTGTGGTCTTTTTTCTGTACGGACATGAAAGCGAATTAAATCCTTACCTGATTCATTGTTAGTAATATTAAAAATTTTTTCGCCATAGTTACCACTTGGTTTTTCTGAAATTGTTAACGATGCTACTGACGTATCATCTAAGCCTGCTACTGTCATCGCAATAGCTTCCTCCATTTTCGGGAAAATAATGGAGTCAAACTCATTGCTAATTTTTGGGCCGATTTTTGTGCCGAACTTTATGTAGGATTGCTCTTTCGCCGCATCAACGAGCAATGCACTATAGTCGACCGGCTCTTCTTGTATTTCTGTCTCTATCGGAAGTGCAGCCGCTTCTGCAGTGCTTGTCCCAGCTGTTGGTCCGATAGAAGCGCGATTTGATGGATTTTGATCAAATGCTTCCCATATCTCATGTGTTGGCGTAATTAATCCAAAAGTTAAAAACGCAACCATAATGACGATACTTTTTTGAACCCATTTCTTCATTAATTAACACCTTCTCTTTATGTACAAATTGGTAATTCTATTACTTATATATACGCATAAGTCTATAAAAGGTTTCATATTTCTATAATTCATTGTACAATATTTATGTATAAAGTAAAAACTTCACATACTGTGAAAACGTTTGTATGACCATCGTCCTGTTGCCCCAAACTAATCGGGCATTTACTGGCAGTATGGGTGATAAATGTGTCGTTTTTTAAAAGGAGGTACAAAACATGGAAATAGCAATGAGTATTGGTCTTTTATTAATGTTAGGTTACTTATCATCTTTATGCTTCACGGACTAATTTAGTCAAAATGCATACTTAACACAATTCATCTGTATAATGCTGTGTTATCAAGGCTTTGCTATTATTTCAATTTTTTTTAATGCTATATTGTGTAAAATAATGCTTCAAATTGTGGCTAGTTGAGGCTCTGTTAGGAGTCAGCTCTGGGGCTAATTGAGGCAAATAAATATGCGGCGTGTGTACAGGAATGTGTGAGTAAGAAAGATTGGAGCTAATATTGGCTTCAATCTTTTTTCATTATTACCCATTCATTGTAAAGAATCCTTTAAGGTTCTTCAAGCGTTGAATATTTGCCTTTTCCTATAAAAAATCAAACCAATTATTGAATGAAGTAAAAGTATAATACTAGAAGTTAAAAAGAATAACGTTAAAGCTGTCCTTTCTCCCAAGTGATTACCAAGTTGTTGCGCATGTCGAGCACACACTAAAAGACTGTAGAGTAAATTTCTACAGTCTGGAACGCTTCTATCTAATCTTGCTTTATAAGTATTCAAGTACCATTCTTGCTACTAAAGTACGCGGCAAAATTGTTAAAATACCACTCTCTTTTCTAACAAACTGCCTATGCTCCTCATTGTATCCCATACAATCTAAAATAATTAGATCCACTCGGTAATCTTTAAGATAACGAGCGGCTTCTTCAAAGTTGCCATAATCATAAGGGGAGGCAACAGCAACTGTAATATCATCCGAAACATCTTTCCACTTTTTCAGCACGCTTCTCCTCTGTTCTTCTAGCGGGATAATTAACCCTATTTTCGGTTGATCTGCCAATGAACTAACTGCTTGTGTTACGATTCTACTTGGATAAAAAATGGGCTTTTCACATGTTAAAGTCGGCAAATCTTCTGTGCATAATACGATGACTATATCAACCTCTTGCTCCAACTTTGCTAATTCAGTTTGTAATAAAGGTAGCAGATTTCTTTTGCTCATTATTATCGATCTGCCATCACGTAATCGCGAAACACATATATTCTTTTCTTTTCTTGCAATAACTGTTAGTAATTGTGCTTCGTTTATGGAATCCAATGCTCCTCTTTCCACAATTTCAATATCTTTATTAAATATTTCTTTAAATGTTGGTGTAATGTCTGAACGGGGCGATTGTCCGATAGTCAATAAACCGACTTTATTCATTCATAATCACCCCTACTCTTGGATGATCAAACACATCTAACATCAATAATATCTGCTTTAACACCATATCTATCCCTCCTCAATTTTTCCCTTTAATTTATAATCGACAGCTTTTAGCAGTATCATTTCTGTGAAAAAGTACGAATATTCAGAAATATATGAATTCACAAGGCTATTTTTTCCGCTTAAATCAAACCTTCCAATTCAATACATGTCACTTACTAATATCTAAACATCACATATTAGCAAACGGAACTGCTTTTGAACACGTGTTACCAACGAACATGACCAATGGCAGCGATTTGGTTTTCAACACTCACAATGGTCTGCAAATAATTATAAGCATCTTTAAGTTTAAATATTAATAAACATTGTTACATAAGTTCAAATATATTGATATATTCATTTGAGTAAATAGTAAAAAGGAACCACATCAAATGCGACCACTGGGGAATCATTACATAAAAAAAGAGTAGACAAAGTCGGTCTACTGTTAGATGGCTCTTCTATATGTATTATCCGTCGCTACGGCTTTTCTTTCCGTAAATTGGACAAGGGGCAGCCTCGCGCTCTTGCGAAGCCACCCCTTTAGTATTTAATAGGTAACATTTTCGTAAATTGTAAAGTCTCAACCCAATCATCTGGGGAATAATATTATATTGAAACGTATATATTTCATCACCGCGGTAAAATTCCACTGTGTGCTTTCTAACTTAAGCAACGCAAACCCAACCTTCTTTTGCGTCCTTGCAGCCCTATAGCATGCGCCAGTGTGAATAAGTATCTTCAAAAACAAAAAGCAGAATTCCAGATTACGTAAATATGCCACCTAAAATAGCACGTTTCATATTATACTACAGAGTTTTTAAAAAGTAAACAATTCATTCTAAGTTTCCATGGTAACAGCTGATAATTCAATATAATGCTACGTAGCTAGATGAAAAAATCCATAAAAATTTGAAGCTTGAAGATGCCAAGAATGGTGACTTCATTCACATTGATGATGAAATGATGTACACGAAAATTAATCATTATATAAATTCCCGTTTTTATCATAAAAATAAAATGTTGCAGGAAAAGTATTTTCTACATTTTTTGGTAGTTTAAATGCTTTTACAAATGTTTTTGCAATTGATGACGTGTCTATTTCAGTTTCAAAGTCTTTGAATGGTGATAAGACTTTTATCTTCGATATATTTTTATCCAGATTATTTACAAATATAACGCCATACCTCCCTTTATTAGTACTGTAGTCTCTATAAGTGACACTAAGGTTTGTATTTGTATTTAGGTAGATGAATTTAAGATGATGATTCCACCCTTCTTGAAATTCGGCATGACCAAATTGCCCCTCTTCAAACTCTAATTGAGCCACCCATATATTAGTATTTTCTATTTGTTCAAAATTTAATAGCTCTACTTTACTTTTGTCAAACTCTTCTAGAAAAGTTTTTACAGATTCTTCTGATGGTTTTATATTGTATTCATCATAATAATTCCAACCGTATATCGAAAATATTAAAACCGCTAAAACAATTAACAATAAAGATGTTAATATTGTCTTTCTCATAATAAACTCCTTTTTTTTGAAAATATAGCATCTTGCATTCTTTTCAATTTATATTAGGTTAAAATAGAGTGGGTTATTTTTTGATATAAATCAAATGCTAACCTGATAGTGAAAATCCTCATTAATTGGGCCATTTAAACTTATTCTACGATAATAGTAAATGCACTAATACAACTGTAATTTCAGTAGATCTAATAAAGCGAGAGAAAAAACCAAAGCCATCATTCTCCACTGTTCCACGTTACCATATTTTGAATTTATAGTAAAAAATAGAGGCCTATTCAAAATGAACAAGCCCCTTAAAAACAATTAATATTTACTTCAGTCAACATCCAGAACACCATAATGAAACTTCGCAGTTGATCTTGTTAATTGTCTAAATTGATATTTGGCAAACCATTCTGACCGGAAATGAGCCTTTAACACTACCCGTTTTCTCGCCACTCGTTTCGCCTCACATACCCATTCATCCGTTAATGTCACATGTTCCCCAGCTAAGCGTAATGCTTCAAAATTATTGGCTTCTTCAATAATCTCTTCAAACATCGGATCCATATATACGACATCAAAAGTATTGTCCGGCAAAGTCTTCAAATAACTAAACGCCTCAGCCTGCACCACTTCAATATGGCGCATACATGCAGTTAATGGTAGCTCTGTCGTATCGTAGGATTGCATACCCTGCTCAACAATAAATGCCACATTCGGATTTGCCTCGAGCCCAACGACTCGCCCCGCTTCGCCGACTGTATAAGCCGCCAGCATAGCGTCCGCTGCAAGTCCTAATGTACAATCCAGCACCGAGTCGCCTTTTTCAAGCTGCGCCGCTTCTAAAAACGGCTCCGCTTCCCCACGAGCAACACGCTTTAAGCGAAACGCTGCTGAATTCGGATGGAAGAAAAACGGCTCACTTGCACCAAAAGCATAATACTCAAAACGATTCTTCCCAGCAACGATCACATGCACATGCAATTCCTGTGAAATCTTCCGAACAGAACGCTTTTTTCTTGGCACAAACGAAGCATTTAATTGTTCACACGCAAAAGCAGCGAGCGCCAACGATAAATCGTCTGGTCTGCCCGCTGTCGTAACAATAGTCTTTACTTCTCGCATGTTTGCTCTAAAACACCTGTTAAATGTGTAACGATTTGCTCCACTGGGAACCCTTCAATTTGTTCACTTGGAATAAAGTATGCCAATTGCCCATCCTTTAAAATCGCCATCGACGGTGAACTTGGTGGCACATCCTCAAAAAAGCTACGCATCGCTACAGTCGCTTCAGGATCCTGACCCGCAAAAACAGTCACAAGATTATCTGGCTTAACTGCCTCCACTGCCTCACGAGCAGCCGGACGCGCCAATCCAGCCGCACAACCACAAACCGAGTTAATCACAACCAACGAAGTCCCCTTCGCCCCTGCCATAAACTCATTCACCGCATCAGCCGTCGTAAGCTCCGTAAATCCAGCCTCCACTAACTCCTCGCGCATCGGCTTCACTACCTGTTTCATATATTCATCGTAAGCGTTCATGCTTTTACCCTCTTTCATATGTATTCGCAAAGGTTATTATAGCAAGGTTTTACTCGAATGTACAAAGACTTGCCTTTTGCCTGATTTCATGGGTTTTCGGGAGAAATGTGACTTTTTCGTGATTTTGGTGACTTTTTTGTGTAACGGAGATTCGTTTGATTGATGCTCGTCACACACCTGAAAAATGGATTTTAATCTGTACTAACAATTTAGCAGTTACTAATTTATAGGTATTAATTAAAGTTGTCTGTTTTTCAATTATTTCTAGATCAAGTCACTAAAATACTAACTTTCGTTATCCCACAGGCTTGTAATAGTCGTTATGAATAACTATATTAAATTTTTTTGCGAACGTTTATATTTCGGAAATATTATATACTTAACATAAAGATTCCATTAAAATGAAATATATACATAAATTTATCAAGGAGTTAATGTAACATGGAAACACTAAATTCAAATGAGAGAACTTATAAAATTAAGTTTATCCCATTTGAAGACAAATGTGGGCTGAATGAAGATGGAACATATGACATAGCCTACAGTGGTCACTATATTGATATTGAATTTAACGATGAAATACTTGATGGGAAAATATATGAAGAATCAAAATATAAAATCTCTTTTTTTTCTAGTCCTTACCCTTTTTTTGGAGAAGATATAGAAATGATAAAGAAATATTTTCAGGAAGAACATGGGGTTCAAGAATTTTATTTTCTTGACATAGACAGCGATGAGGGTTATGTAAAATTTTAATCATGAATTAAAAAATGACCAAGACGGCAATTAAGCTATCTTGGTCTTTACATTTTAGTTACTACGCTGTGCAATGATGATTTTTAGTCCTTCGAAATCTCCGCCTGTCAATGTACCATCGTCAAATTTTTCTAGATGTGACTTATCAATAAGCTTTTTATCTACAGATTGTTTGAGATAATTACGTACAGCAGCTTTAGTTGTCTCGTTTGTAAATTTCATTTTATCATCATCCTTTTCAGTTGGTTTATTGCCTTCCACAATTAATTGAACTTTTAGTGCGCTACTAGTTGGAACGATTACTTGCCCTTCAAGCTTGTATCCTTTCTGCATCTTCCAAGACGATTTAACTTCGAAATGAGGGCGATCAATGTTCCCTACCCAATCTCCGCCCCATGCAATGCCTAACTTACGTGCAATCGCACCCACTCTACTAAGTGTTGCTACATCATATAAAGATTGTGGAGGGCCCACAGCAACGTCCCATGCTAATCGTGACTTGTGATTACTGTTTAATGTCCAGGTAACAATCTGCCCTGGTCGAGTACGACCTTGTGCATATAGATATTTCTGTCTTCCCTGCGAGCGATAGGTTTCGGTAATGAAGATATTGCGAATCCCAGCTTTATAACACTCTTGGAATAAGAGTTGCACAGCTAATCTAGCTGGTGGTAATAGCTCGTTAATATCTCGACATGTAGTAGTTACGCTTGCCATTACTTATTCGCCTCCTCTTTCATTTCCAATTCTTTATCAACGTCTTTGTCAGTTAATTCATTGAGTACTTCATTTGTAAAACTTTCTTCTGATTGATTTTCTACGACTTTTAATTTTTCAGCTAATTGTCGTGGAACTAAAACACCTAGTTGAGCCATGTTTTCAATAATTGATAATGCTTCGTTAGCTATATAAAAAAGCACTGTCGCAAATGTTAGTGTGCCATTTAACGATAGTACTCGGTCGATAATATTCGCTGTGATAATTACAATAAAAATTAATAATTTTCGTGCGTAGCCAAATAAAGATTTTCGACTCCATAGGTTTTCATTTTTTACCGCTTTAAAAATCCCTGTTAAAATATCTAATGCCATTAACATCAGTAACAATTCTACAAATTTTACCCCACCAAATAAATATAAATGTGCTACTTCTAAATACTCCAAGTTCATGCCTCCCATATTGCACACTCCTTTTCTGCATAATAAAAGCCCTCCACAATTATCTGTGGAAGGCATAATGTTTAATAATTTCACTCAGTTACATATCCCCGTACAACGTCCCAAAACACGCCGTAAAAAACTAAGCTTTCAAGATTAAATTGCTCTACTATATTCCATATTTGTTTACCTAATTCATGACTATATTCCATTGTAAATCTCACATAGCAATCATCTTTAATTTGCTCTATTTCAATATTATCTACACCTTTAGTAAGGAATAGGTAATGTGCAAATTCATAAGCTTCTTTTAGATTAGTAGTAAATACTTTTTCATTTCTTATTGCATTCAACTGAAATACACCACCTCTTACAATCTAATTTCGACAAAAGGAAAGGATTCCCTCTTAATTTAGACAATAAAAATAACGCTAGCTAATGCTGCGTTTACTTGTTTTCGTTATTGAGTAATGCTTGTACAGCGTCTCGCCATAATAACGGCACTTGGTCAATTGTACGTAAATCCATTTTAATTAAGTCATAATATAATTTTGTCATTATAAAACCTCCTTAGTTGTTAGTAATTCTACTAATTCAGCAACTGCTAATTGACTCTCTAGTTTATCTTGTTGTTGTGCTTCTACCGATTCAACAAGTGCTAACATTAACGTTTTATTTTCCTCTTTGAGTGCTTCGTTTTCTTGTCGTAACTGTTCGACTGGTACTGTTAACGGTGTACTGAAAACAGGATACTCAAATATAATTTGCTCCGTTTCTATATCAACTTTCCATGACCTAGCAGTTTGGAAATCTGCCTGATACTGACCAAATTCTAATTGAATAAAATCAATAGCTTCTGGATTCCTTGCTTGCAAAACTGAATACATTGCAAAGTCTTGCTCTTTAGATGTTGGTACTGCGTTGTCATTTGAATTTTCTGGAATAGTTAAAACTACGTTCCCTGTTGGTTTTTCATAATAAATCTTGAATCCTATCATGCGAAATCCTCCTTTTTGAACCTATTTTTCACAAATGAAACTAATATAAAAAGTAAGAAAACCACTATTGAGGTCTACGTTATCCCAAGAACCAGTTGCCGTAAAATCGAAGAAATACTTCCCATCCCTCATTACCACATTTCCTATTAGCGTCACGGTACGACCATTTTCACCACTAATATAAAAATTAATATAAGTGCTTAAGTCCGATTTCACCTGTGTATTAATATAATATCTATAACCACCTGACCAAGATTCTGGATAAGAACCAAATACTCCGGTACATGTATAATACATGGGCTTGGCTGTACTATCAGGTAATTGAACGCTACTGGAATAAGGGCCGGAAGTAGTTGCATATATATTAACTGTTATCTTTTGGATAGTAATATCTTTTGAAGTCTTTAAATTTCCAACTACATTAAATAT
Organism: Lysinibacillus sp. 10T31; assembly: GCF_056394365.1. Classification (NCBI taxonomy): domain Bacteria; kingdom Bacillati; phylum Bacillota; class Bacilli; order Caryophanales; family Bacillaceae; genus Lysinibacillus; species Lysinibacillus sp. 10T31. The sequence goes on along the minus strand of NZ_JBFTHS010000047.1, from coordinate 21,053 downwards.
ATTCACCCCACTTTTGATATTCGAGGGTAACAAGTTCGGACTTCCAACGACATATCCTGTGCCATCATGCACACCTTTTAGAATAGCTTGATTTGTTGTTGTTGGAGTTATTATTTGCTTTCCTATCTCCACCTCGCTTTCACCCTGTAAGATAAAAGCCCCATCATAATAACGAACAGTATAAACACCGCCAGCTTTTAGGTTTGTGACGGGTGTACCGTTGGTTTTTTTGATTGGTATGTCCCCATTATTACGAATATTGAGTGTTACTGCCGCTGTACTGTCAAATTTTGCTGCAAACGACACTGCTAGCCCGTTTTCATAATCCCAGATATAAGTCCATGGATAGATTAAACGATTTTCTGTTCCCTTAATTTCTTCAAGCCATAATGTATGTGACATGTCCTCATTAACGTGCCTATATATTTCACTTCTAAGATGACTATAATCCTCTGCAAGCTCATTAATCGCCCCTACTAGTGTCTTATCATCTGTTTCTAAATCAGGAATCGATGCACTTCCTTCCTGCAGTTCGCTTACTACAGTGTCCAACACGTCCATGTTTTCGTTTAAATCTGATATTAATACATTCTCAATTAAATCAGGCTTCTTTAAATTTAAATTTTTTGTATATTTCATTTGCTCACCCCATCCCATATTCTTATATCGTTCCAAGTTATTTTGCTTACATCTTCCCACGTGTGCTCACTTACAAAGCCCCAACTGTTGAAATTATATACATAGTTAAACTGCAAATGAGCTGGAACAATAATATCAATCGCTTGCATTAGACCACTCATATTATTTGGAATGCCCTTTGTACCAATAAATTCAATCTCATAAACACCTGGCGTATCTGTTGCGTTTACTTCTACTTCTCCGTTACTGTATGCAGCTGCTACAGCTTTAATAGTTGCTTTGGTCGTTTGGTCAAAGCTTGCTCGATTTCGCGAATTAATTTGTTCCCTACGTTGGTCGTAGTGTAATGCGCTATTTGATTTAATACCGAGATCACGTTCGTAAATAGGTAATGCTTCAATAGCTGTGTCCACAAAAAGGTTTCTATCCACTATTTCTATCTGTTGTTCTATGTTCCTGAACTCTTTATCCTCTGAATTCAAAATAGCCCTGAAAACAGTCGATTTTCGCTCATACAGCGGTAAATACTTAATCATGTCTGTTAAATAGTCTTTTGTAGAAACAACTATACTTGTAATCATTTCAGTTTGTGTTTGCATGATAATAGGCGACTGAACTACTTTGACACATTTCGGCTGTAGCTCTGTTATAACTTCATTGAATGAAGTGCCTGACGTTACTACGATTACGCCCTGTGTCTGTAGTTCTGTTTCGGCTATCATCAATGCTAATCTAAAACATTCCCATTGGTGCGCTGATAGCTCTCCCCAGGTAAAGACTGAAACCTGTCCCCATTCTGTTTGTGATAATGCGGGCATAGTTAATCACCTACTTCAATCGGACAATTAGATAGTTTTTAGGAATCTTGTATTGGCTGGACACATTAATGTTCTTAGTAAATTCTGCTTGTGATTTAAACAGCAGATTTCCTTCTGTTTTCGCGTCATAAATGCCAATGTGTGAAATATCTCCCCAGTACTCTCCAGCTACAGGAAACAAAATATCAGCGTTATTCGATGTTTGGCCATCATTTGCAACTGCGAATTTCCCTTGCTGCCTTGCATAACTTGCTGCGCTCACTTCACCATCTTTATTAAACAACGCAACAAATACTGCCGTTGTCCCTAAACTGTCCGTTAGAACCTTATTTTTTAAATACACAGTCATGTGATTCACTCGTTTACACCTCCCATTACTGGCACCCCATCATCTGGAATAACTACATTTGCTGTTGAGTTATTGATAAATAGATCCTGATAATCCATAACCCCGCCACTGTCTATAATGAGCGCCCCAATCTTTGCATAACTCACAAAAGAAGCTTTGAAGGCAATTTCTTTTAAGTACGCAGTAATATTCTTTTTAATATTGTTTATAGCAACTTCCACTGTATAACCAGGCAATAATGTTATAGCCACTGTTAGATTAAGAAACAATGCAACTGCAGATATTACAAGCAAATCCTCAACACCGAATGGCATTTCCTTTTCAATATGAGTCCTTACATCTTCTACTAGCTCAATCGGTGCAGGTAGCTTATTCGCATCGATCACGACCACCTTCATTGTTAGTGGTCCATTATAGAGAGGAAATACTTTTGCATCACCTATGCCTGTGACCTCTAAGGCCCATTCTCGATAATGATATTTGTTGCCTGCTTTCCCCGGACGTTGCAACTTATCATAGTAGCGTTGACGTAAATCATCATCTGTTTCCTCATCGTAGCCATCCACAACTGGCTCAGGATTATACACATTGATTAAGCCAGGTATCGATACAGGGATGTTTGTAATTGTATTAGCTGGCAAATTTCCTATTTGCCCAAACTCGTTACACTGTATTCGAATATGGGCTAATCCACTTTTATTAAGTGTTACTTCTTCCATTACGGAATATAAAACTGTGTCTGTACCAACTAATTCACCAATTCTTACAATCGTTCCAACTGCACCTGAACCAATGACAGTGGTTGTAGCTTGTGTGGCCAACTTTCGACGTTGTCCAGTACGCTGGTATACCGTGCGTGTAAGCTCATCACCGGTTAAATTTTCGATGTCTAATTTCTCCTGTACTACTGCAATCTTCTTTTGCTGATTTGCAAACTCAATAGCTGCAGGTTTTGTTGCATCATAAATAAATCCGCCTTTTGCCTTGTCGTACTCGTCATTAATACCTAACACCATACGATCATGAATGAGTTTTTCATTTTCCACTTTAAGCAGCCACCTCCTTTAACTGTTCATCAATCTCAAATGCCCCTTCTACCGTGATAACTCTAAATTGAATTCGCATCCATTTTCCATCACGAACAAATTGCCACTCCTGGACATCTTGAATATGTGTATGTTCCAATAATGCCGTAGTTACTTCTCGTTTGATTTCAGCTTCAATAAAAGCACGTGGCAAGCTAGATCCTATTAAATCCTCCAATGTGGTACCGTAAGGAATATCTTTGTAAATTCTGAAACGAAAGCGCTCAGTCTTTAAAACTTTTATGATCCATTGCTTCAATGTTTCGAGACCATGAATTGCAACCATCTTCCCATTTCGGATTACAAAATCACCTTTATTAAAGTCATATAAAAAAGACTTACCAAGAGATGGCAAGTCAATTTCAATTTCCTCTGTATTAAATTCTAGTTCTGTAATCTTAGGTAACATCAAACTTCACCGCCTTATCGATTACAAAATATTGTTGTTCATCAGCTGTGGGTATTAAAATAACTTCATCCCCTTTGATTAAGCTTTTGTTAACAACTGTTTCAGTAAATATAAGTTGTTCATTATCTAAATTAATCGTGTCATTTAGCTGTATATTTGCATGTGGTGGAGGCGAAATGACTTTTCCAGTTGTTATAGATTTTGCAGTTTGCATTTTTGACCTATTTCCACTTTTAATCATAATGGCCAGTTCTGTTATTGGATCCATTTACTTCACCTCTAAAGTAGGCGTCATCGTGTGGATTTCTTTGTTGATTGTATGCAGCACATCTTTAATCAAGAAAGTACCCTTAATGCCTGTCACTGGCTCCTCTAACTCAAACAGTCGGCCTGCCCTAAAACCATCATGGCCCATCAATTCAACACTATTTTCCTCGATAATTTTTGAAAACTGCTTTAATTCGTTTTCAGCAATCTGTTTAGCACTTTTCTTTTCATTCTGGTCTATATTAACTACTTTAATAATTCGACCATATTTCTCAACCATTTTTTTATCAGATTTTGTTAAAACAACTTTATCATTATTGCCTACAACCTGAATTGTGTTAGCCATATCTATGATGCTGCGTCTTTTAGAAGGATTCATAATGACTGAATCTATGTCGTACTTTGTACCACCTTTAAACAATTGAAATTTTCCAGTAACCACAGCATTACTTTGCTTTTCAATATATAGTTTACCCTGGCGCATTTCCATGAGATATTTCACGCCTAAAGATTGTTCAGCTGTTGTGATGATTTCTTTTATAATTTCGCTAACTTCTTTATCATTATAGATTTTTGTAATGGATTTTGGTATTGAAACAATATTACCGATTGGTACATTAAAGTCTTTCAGGATTTTCTTGATACAGGCGTCTGCAGATAGTTTTTTAAATTGATATACAGCTGTGGATTTATTCAAATAAAAGGCATAATCAAATCCAATATAGGCAATAGGCGTCGTACTGCTCTTTACCTCGTCCACGATAATAACACGCGTAATTTCTTTACCGTTATTAAGCAAAACGACTATATCGCCTATGTCGCACGGATTCACCGGAAAGTGCTTTGTATCATTAAAAGCAATGCTAAAGTTAAGTTCATCCCCTAGCTCCTCCATATTACTACGCCAGGTTAAAGTTCCAATCATCGGTGTTATATTCGTCTTAGTACCACCCTTAATTAACCATAATTCATGAGCCATCATTTCACCTTCTTCTTATCAAGTTTAATAAACTTAAATTCCGATAGACTAAGATCGTAATAAATATCACCCGATCCATCTCTTGGTCCATATTCAAAGTTTTCGATAGTCATTGCTATATTAATTGGTGTACCTGTAATGATTAAACGAATAGGAACTCTCCTATCAATCCAGGATTCAATAATATTAACGTATTTCCAGCCTTCATAGGTTCGATCTCGCGAAAAGGGGTAATGTCTTTTCGGAAAAAAAGATGAGATGGAGATAGCTTTTAACCCCCTCTGACCAATTAATTTAATGTCTCCTTGATTTACTGTTGTAAAAACTTCGTTTGTCATAGGACTTGATACTTCAAATTCAGGCGGAACAATTGGAAGTCGGATAACCTGTTCACGATTATTGATACTTAAAAATATGTCCATTCTTCCGACCTCCTATAAGTTTGCTAGTCGTAATTTAAGCATTGGTATTAATTCATTTACAATTTGCGTAACTGATTTATCAGCTGCATTAATAGTAATATTAATGGTATTACTGTTTCCTTCCGAACGAGCCATTTGTACTGATTTATCGTGTGGGTAAACCCTAGATCCATTAGGTAAGTCAACAATCTCTCCGCCACGCTCATTTATTTGTGCAAGTCCACCTGGTGCATAGTTTGTTCCTTTTGCAAATTGGGGAATTGAAGGAATATTAACACCGAATGATTTTCCACCTACGCCCGGAACCCAATCCGGAACTTTGAAACTTGCAAGGCTGTTAAATCCACCAATAAGACCATTTAATTTACCTATGATAAAATTCACTCCACTTGCAGCCGATTCTTTCATTCCGATCCACATGTTGCTGAAACCTTCTTTAATACCGCCCCAAGCACCTGTTAGTCCATCCCATAACTCAGTTGCCTTCGTTTTGATTGTGTCCCAATTTTGGTAGAGTAACACACCAACCGCTATAACGGCACCAATCGCAATTGCTACCCAACCGAGTGGTGATATAGCTAACACCGCATTAAAAGCCCCTTGCGCAAACGTTAATGCACCTGTTACAACTGCCCACCCCTTCGTTGCAACTGACGCTATCCCTACTGCTGCTTTATAAAAAGCGATTGCACCAGCCACCCCATAAACGATGGGAGAAATTGCACTCCAATTATCATTAATGTAGCGATAGACATCCGTTGCCTTTTCAATCACACCTGCAATTCCGTCAACCACGAGGGGTAGTCCTTCATCTTTTATCCATGCAATCGCTGGCTTGGAGGATTCAAAAGCACTTATTAACCAATCTTTTATTTCAAGTGCTTTGACTCCCAAATCACTAAAAACTGATTTAACACCATTGATTGCAGGTTTATTTTCTATAATTTTATCTTTTATATTTTGAAAAGCACCCACTGCCCAATCTTTTACAGTTACTGCTTTTCCACCCAGTGACAGAATTGCAGATTTCACAAAATCAATTGCAGGCTTATTGTTTTCAATCATTTTTTTTACTAAAGTAAAACCTTTTACACCTATACCACTGATTTTATCAAAAGCGGCTACACCTTTATCTATAGCGCTCAACACTAAGCTTTGAATACCAGGTATTACCTTAGCAAACCACCCGGCAAATTTAGCTTGAAGTGGCAGTATCTTTTTCCCAACTTCTTCTTTATATACTGCCCAAGCATTCGTCATTTGCTGTATTTTACCTTGATCGGTTTTGGCCATTGCGGCACTTACTCCGCCAACACTTTTTTCAAGAATTTCGGCCAATAACGATGCCTTTTGCGATTCTGTCCCAAATTTAAAAACTTGTTCTTGTGCTGCAGTGATTTTGATTCCCGCTTTAGATAAGGCCGAGGTTTGACCCGACATAACTTTGCCAAACATAGTGCCAATTGCAGCTGCATCTTCTGTTGTAGCATTCAACCCTTTTTGTCGAACGAGTAAATTGTCCATACCAGGCATTAACTTTTTCAAGCTCTCAGACTGTAATTTATAACTAGATAATTGCTGTACACCTGATAGAATTACATCCCCACCCACAACACTGGCGTTCGATAATTCGTCCGCATAATTCTTTACACTCTTTATCTGTTTATCAGTTACACCCTTCGTGTTTTTCATGACAGACTCAAGTTTGGTTTCTATAGCTATCAACGATTTAGCAGCTTCTGTACTTTCTCCTATGAAACCACCTAACTTCCGAAATCCAACGTATGCTGTAGCCAATCCGATTGCACCTTTAGCGACACTTGAAAAACTAGAAACCGCTGATTTACCGAATTGTTTCACTTGGTTTCCAGCATGTTTTACCCTACGTTCAAAGTCTTTTGTTCCACTGGAAGCTTTTTTTACACCACTCCCAAAATCTTTATCTTTAAGAGACAGAACAGCTGATATTACTCTTTTTTTTGCCAAACTCTCACCTCCTTACAAAAAAGAGAACGCTATTATGTGGATGACCACTTAGCGTTCTCTTCTTCAAAATATAAATTCATACTTGCTTCATAAAATTTCTTTTGTGTGGACGAGAGATTAATGATGAATTCATCCGTAAATCCTTTTTGCAAATAGTGATGGACTAAATAAAAATCTCCATCACTCTTGATTAGTTTTTTAAGTCTTCAACAGCCTTCACACCCGATCCGTATCTGGAAAGTGCCATTCCCTCACCTGCAATACTAGAAATTTCACCTGGTTCAAAAATTTTTTCAATAATATCATAAGGTTCTTTGCATTCATAAGCCTTGTGTAATTCAGGGTCTTTAAGATTCGGTTCCGTAATCGTGTTATACACCATATGAATATCAGCCAAGCCTTCTCGTTCTGGATCGTGTGCCATTTCAATACATTCCAAGCACAAAGCGCGTTCGGCTTTTTTAATAGTAATGGAAACCCCCATTCTATCAATCAATAAATCTTTGGTAATGCCCGATTTCACTTGATATTTTTCTTTTTCTTTTATTAAATCATTCAAGGTAAGTTTTTTTGTCATTAAATTACTCCCTTTCTTATGCTGTGATTAAATCGATAAGATCATAGTCTGCAAATTTAAATGGTAATTCCTCTGTTCCGAGTGTTTTCTGTTCAAATTTCATCAACATGAATTCGCTAAATGTCACTTCATTGATTGCCACACGCTCCGAACCAAAAGCGTCTGGATCTGCAAGTTTACCGACAATGTTAATATCAGGTAATACACCGCTTTTAACCGCTTTAGCAAGTAGATTGGAACCCCGACTATACACTTTCTTAACAGTCATCGATCCTTCTCCCGCCCAACCAGTCATTTTTTGGTGAGTAGCTAAATCCTCGGCCATGTTCACTTCTTCTAAATTAATATTTATCTTTGCTTCAAATGAATCAACATCTAACCACTTTTCGTTGTTTACCCATACGCTACCAAACGTACCATTAATCTGTCTGTTACTACGAATTTTTCTCATAATTCCCCTCCTTTAAATAGCAATTTCCATGTCTAAGTCCTCAATAGCATCAACAATCTTAACATTGCTAGCTAAAAATACATTCTTTTTAAAGGCCATTTCTTTTACTTTTTGCTCATCCCAATCTGTAGTATCTACTCCGATTCCTTCCCACGCCAAACGTTGTTTTCGGACATCAATTTCAGCTCTATTATCAAAGTTTGGATCAAGAATTTCTTCGCCTTCCAAGCCATCATAATAAGCGTTAACAGAACGGATAAACAACACTTGGTTATCGTAAATATTGTTATGTTTACCGATGTAATGCTTATCAAATGTGGTACGAATATCGTCTTTAATTAAGTCCTGCACTTCCATGACACGGATTGATTTAAAGTCTTCCGTTTTCACTCCTACGAGTGTCGTTAAACTATTTACGCCTCGCGCAATCTTAATGACTTCACCGTCGTTAATAAGAATTAATTCACCTCCGTCAACTGCTGCATCAGGATCTTCTAATTCTGTAATAGCATCGATTTCGTTCAACTCATAATACGTAGCTGAACGTGTAAATGGCAACCCTGCTAGAATACCCGCAATACGACATGTGTATTCAGCTGTCGTGTACTCTCTTTCACCAACTTTAATTCCGCTAATTGTGAAGTTAATAATCCCTTCATGATCCGCTTCACAGTTAGGTAATACAGCTTTAACAGTTTTTTTCTGGCCACGTTTGGTTTTGATCCAAGAAGATGTTTTTATTGTGTCCTTATCTTCAATACCTGGAATAGCCAAGTAATTAAAGCGTTTATTATTTAACCGTATCAATGCATCAGTATAATCGGCTGCAGTTGCTGGCAAACGTTCAATAACTACTTTGCTAGGTGCACCCTTAAACGTTAATTGAATATAATCTAAGTTTGCTGGCGCCCATTCATCTGTTGGCACATCGTCAAAGCTTTTGTACGTCACTGTATCAGCGGTTTGCACATCATCTTTTAAAATTAATGCTACAATACCAAGCTGGCTTCGCTTGACAGCTGTAACAGCTTTACCAATAAATTCAATATTAATTTGCGGTAGGCCCATTGTTTAATCCCCTTCCTCATCATCCAACTCGCCCATAAGCTCAATCGGATATTTTTCGTAAAATTCTTTGCCGTTTTCAATGTCATCTATGATTGTATTGGATGTACGTCCATCGTAAAAATCAAGATCAAACGAGCAATTCAGAACACCATCAATCAGAATGGTGTTCAATTCATCGATATTCAGCCATCTATCAATAACGGACAATTTTAAATCAAACAGTTCTTCCAACCTTTCCTGCATTTCTAACACTTCGATGGAATACTCATATCGATCAGTGGGAAAATAATAGATTTGTACGGTCATTGTTTTGTGTACTTGGCTTTCATCGCCTGACCGCTTACTGTTTTCTAGTTGCACAAAAAAAGAAGGCCTTTTGAAGCCTTCTGAAACATCACCGCTATTAATTTCCACATCAAAGACACCAAGTTTATGATTGATTGCGTTTTTAATATTTTTATATGTGATCATAACTTTCCACTATCCAACATTTCATCTAGCCAATCTGAAAGCATGTTTTCAAATTCACCACTGCTATCGAAATTTTGAATCCCTTGTTCCATCACTTTTTTACCTGGAGTAAAGCCAACCTCTTTTCCACTTTTCGTAACTTTTCGATGACCGTGTTCAATTAAATGAGCATGGTTTGAAGAGTTAATAACACGGACAATGATTTGTCCTTGACTGTCTTTGAATACTTTTCCGCGTTTAAATTTTTTGTGATAGGTACCTGTTTTCTTTTTAACCTTACTACGCGCTTCATTAGCTACTCTCGCCCTTGCTTTACTACCAATTTTCCGCATGATCTGATAAGTTTCTTTCGGTAGTTTATCTTGTGCTACTTCTAACAAATCCTTTTGAAAATCTGTTAAGCCATCCAGTTTAAAATCCATTAGTCTATCAACTCCTGACAAAAGATTTCAAGTGTTTCATTTTTAAAATAGGGATTGAGAATAAATTTAATTTCAAATCGGTGACCACGGAAATGAATTTGCATCGCTTGGGTAATATCTTTTCCAGCGTTATAACGAACAATTATTTTATGCGTGACATTAGTCAAGATCGTATCGGCTTGTTGATTTTGAAGACTTCCTGTTTGAGGAACAATCTCAGCAAAGATAGTCTTGATCTTTGTAAACTTGTATGATGTCTCGTTAAGTTCATTCATTATTTTTACATTTGCATGAATATCGATCTTGTGTTTAAGTCGGTTTGTTTGTCTCTTCGCCATCCACAAACACCTCCTGGATAAAGAAAGGGGTCAGCGCATTTAGAGCCACTTCAAGTTCATTTTCCGATATACGATATTCATACATAATGCCGGCAACCATAATAATCAAGTACTCAGTCTGTGAGCCTGTCGCATTTTTAACATACTTTTCTGCTTGCTCCAAATAAAAAGAGAGCATGGAACCATCCATGTCCTCTTCTATGTGTAAGTGGTTTTTTAATTTATCGACCAACGTTTCCAAATCAAGATCCTACAGGTGCAGTTGCCCCAACCTCATAGCGATAAACAGCAGGAGCTAATGGACTGTAAATGAGTTGGCCATCGACAACATTATAAATCTGGAATCCGACCTTGTTTTGAGCTGAATATGCTTCAACTAAACGTTGGATTTCCATCGAACCCATCACGTCCTGAATACGGAACTGCGAGAAGTCACCAAAGTAGAATACAGCTTTAGTTGGGTCTGCCGCATCTGCATCATCCGTGAAATCAAATTCATAACCGAGCAACGTATGTTTAATGCCACCTTCTGGCGCTTCAAATGGACGTAACAATGGGAATCCATCAGCTGTTTTCATCGTTTCAATAAGCGTCAATGCTGCACGGTTAATGATCCAACGGGCTGCTTTCACAACTTCCGTAACTGGTGTATTTTTCAATTTAATTAAAGAATCGTAAAGGTCATCGCCTTTATTTTCATAGAATGACACTGCTTTTTTAGCAAGCGCACCTGGATTTTCATGACCTGCATCGTCGCCATTAAACATATAGTTCGTTTCTTTCCGAACATACGCCTTTTTAAGCTCGTCAACTACAATATCTTCAACCGGCACATCCGCACGCGCAAGTAATTTTTTCGTTACCGTTGCTAATGCATCAAACTCTGCTGGATTAAGTGTTACTTCATCAAATTCGATTTCAGTTTCAGCGATGTTCGTACTACGTTCACCTTTGTTGATATTCGCAACAGCTTTTTTCACAAGAATCGGATAACCTTGTGTGTCCTTCGTTTGTACGACCGTTCCGTATTTACGAAGCAAGTTCTCTTCTTGCGCATAGGTGATGACTTCTGATGCGATTACTTTAGGGATAGTTACTGAACCGTTGCCGACTTCGATTCCAAGTGACCTTGCTTCTGATTCGTTGATCTTACCAACAACAAAATTAGCAAATGCAGAACGAATTTGAGCATCCTTTTTCGTCATTGGACTTGCATTACGGGTAGACAATGATGAACGCACCGCACGCGAAGCAGCAGAACGTTGTCGAGGTGTTACCCCATGCCCATTTCGCTTACCACGCGCTTCTTCATCTAGTTCCTCCTCGATGTCTTCAACATCACCTTCGATTACATCAACATCATCAATAAGTTCATCGACTAATTCAGCAAGTTCATCAATTTCATCTTGCAATTCTTCAGCATCTTCATCACTCATACCATCACGTTTTTTACGCTTCGCACGTTTCGCCCTGCGGATAAGTTTTTGGATTTTAGCACGTGCTTCTTCATCCAAATTTTCTTCGATAACTTCAACGTCATCCTCTAACTCCTCAACCGCTTCGATAAGCTCTTCTACATCATCGATTAAATCGTCAATTTCACCTTGAAGCTCTTTTGCTATTTCCTCTTCTGTACCATCGCGTTTGCTTCGTTTGCGACGCTTAAACTTTTTCGCACGAGACGCACGTTTTTTTCGGTTTGCTCGCTCTTCTTCAGTGAGTTCGGCATCAATGTCCTCAATGTCATCTTCGAGTTCTTCAATAATTTCGTTGAGTTCTTGAACTTCCTCTGCCAACTCATCAACTTCTTCTTGGACTTCTTCCAAATCTTCATCACGTACTTCATTTTTCTTCATTCGAGTATTCAATTTTTGCAGACGGGACATTTTTCTTTTAAGTAACGCTCGCAGTTTTTTCTTATTCATAATTTAATATCCTCCAAGGTTTCATTAATTTTTTTTATGATTTTCAATCGCTTTTCAACGTTCAATGAGATTTCTTTGCTACGCACGATCGATGCTTCCGTATCGTCGTAAGCCGGTATGGATACAACAGATATTTCAAACAACTCTATTTCATTCAGCACCCGATGAGCAGGTTCAACATCATAGTTCCACGTTTCTTCCGTCGGATAAAAACCAAAACTGCACTGGTTAATATCGCCGCGCTCCATGCTTGCCACTAAGTCGCGTGCGGTGGATGTATCAGGCAGTGTAATTTCAAACTTCAGACCATGATTATCCTCGCTTAATTGCAAAGTTCCACTTTTCGTCCGCCCCAACACGTTGTCCCAATTGTGATTAAATAAGGCTCGAATGTCGTTGTCAGAAATCGATCGGGAAAAAGCACCTGGCTCAATTTCTTCAGTGAACCAATCTGAGATAGTTGTCTTGGAATTAAACACAGCAGCATAACCACTAATTCTGACAGGTCCGTCTTCCGTCCCGTCCCGTGTGGTCAATCCTGTGATGTTAACTACCCTTGTTTCCCTCTTTTTCGGCATTTTCGTCATCACCTCCCTTTAAGGTATCGTCGGTTGCTTTCCCTAAGTCCTCACCAGAAATAAGGTCTTTTGAAATATAAAGCTTAGTTGATTCAGGTGTATTTAATTTTTCGAATCCAAGCATTTCTCTCGAATCATCTGGTGTCGTAATCATAGTGCGAACCATGTTATACGCGATATTCGTTTTTGTACTGTAAGTTACAAAATCAAGAATATTAATCTTGAATTTAATGCGTAAATCCGAATTTTGACCAAAAAAAAGAAGACTCAAATGGTCCTCGAAGTTTCGCATAATAGGCCTTATCGCTTTATTGTGTAAGTACATCATTGCTTTTTCTAAATCCGTCTGCATTAATGAGATGTATGTGTCTACATTGATGCCAAGAAACTTCCCAAGGTCTTTTTTATAAACATTAAGATAGGCAAGTGTCTTATCATCATCAATTGGTGATTCCATTGCATCGATATTGTAACCTTTTCCAAGTGGAATCAATTTTATTGAACGGGATTCATCAATTTGTTCAAGTTGATCCAAGATGGCTTTGATTAACTTTGATTGCGCCCCGTTGGAAGGGTTAATATGGGCATCTAACTTAAGCAAGAAGGCTATTAATCCACCTTTAGCATATTTATCCGTCAATACCTTCTCTGCACTCATAACGCCTTCTAACGTGTTCCTACCGAGTTGCATCAATCCAACACCATTAAGATGGTTTGTCCCGATGTTTTTAACATGCCGAATCATCGAACCTGGTATTTCTTCTCCGCCAACTTTGAAATGCTCAATCAATCGGTCATCTAGTTCTGTGTAAACATTAGTTGCCAGATGCAATTCGTCAAGATCCAAAACAGGGAACACCTCACCTTGAAGTAAATAAGTATTCGTCATTAATTTAATAAATTCCGAACCTGTCAAATAATCATTTGGATTTCGCAACGTTCGCAAAGCAGAATGATTCTTAACTTCGTTACCTTCATTGTCCTCCACACTGATCATGGCCAGCATTAGCTGATTTGAAATATCTTGCATCAGTTCATAAACGTCCGACGATTCAAGGATATTTTCGTCATCGACATATCTTCCACCATAGCGAATGGTACGACTCATAGCATCTTTAAACCATCCACGCTTTTCAGCTTGCTTGTACAAGTAATTTGAGAATCTGTTTCGTAATCCCAATATCTATCACCGCCTTTCACTTTATCTTTTATCTATAAATTTCAGCTAGTAAATCATCCATACCGCTTTCATCTATATCATCCATCAGCATCATCGTTTCTTTATGAGCAACCAAAAAAGCCACAAATCCATCAATCTTTTTCTTAGATTGACGTTTTGAAGGCCCCTTCATTCCATTTATATTCGTTATGACCACCATGTTTAATGCACAATAAATAAATAGTGGATTATCCGTTACCAATCGCCCTTCATATATCAATCGTTCGGAATCATCAATCATAGCATTCATGACGTTTGGATACTGATTCACGGCTATACAATCAAGACCAAGATTTTCACATTTTTCAATAAGCTTTTGAGACATGGCAGGGTCATAATTTAACTGTTGCACATCGTATAACTCCATGCACTCTTTGATGTAGTCAAGTACCTGATCTTGATCAATCATCTTACCATCACAAAACGTGACATATCCTTGTTCGGCAAGATCTTGGTAGGGTACATTGTCCTCTTTTTCCCTAAATTCAATATCTGCATTCGGGATGAAGTACATCTGTTTAACTTTTAAAATAGCCCGTCCCTCATCATCGTGAGATGGGAAATTTAGATTCACACACGTTAAATCGGTTGTCTTCGATAAATCCAATCCAAGATAACAAGTTTCACCCAACAAATCACCTAGATCGTCCACGAGAGTATGTTCTACTTGGTCTTGTTCGAAGTAATTCTCGGCACCATTCACGAACACATTCAAATGCTTGGATAAAAATTCAGCTTTTTTATGAGCTGATTTCATTGCCGAAATAAATTCTGTTTCGAGGGCACTCATTGTCACTGATACGCCGATATTAGGATTAACCATCGCCCAAACATTACGGTCTGTCCATTCATACTTTTTATCAGGTTCATAAATCATGACGAAACTTGCATCGTTATCATCATTTTTAAGCGTATCTTTCGCTTCACGATACACTCGCATACCGACCGATGATGACCCTTTACCTGCCGTTGATATATTAAACATGATTGGTTCATCACGGCTGATTTGAGCAGACTTAAAGTTGTCATATTGGTCCATGTTTTCTTGGGCGTGTAGCTCATCATTCAGAACAAAATGAGGATTAGAACCCTCAATAGATTGGATATTCTTCGACATAACGATAAGCTGATTCTGAAACGCCAAATCATCATGAATATAATCATATGTAACCGATGATATGGACCCTTTCGGACCTTTGTACACATGACTGACTTCCAAAAGCGCATTGTGATTTAGGATTGTAGCAGCGAATGGTTTAGCTGCATATTGAGCCTGGTTAAAGTCAGATGCACAACAATAACAATCTGCACCAAGAACACCCTCACCGTACATTGCGTATCCAAGAGCACCTACAGCGATAAGTGTTTTACCATTCTTCTTCGGCACTTGAATATATGCTTCGCGAAGAACGCGGACAACATCACCGTTTTCATTTTTATGGACCCATCCATAAATGTTGGAAAAAGCGAAGCGCTGCCAGTCTTCCAAGATAAGAGGTTGACCAGCTAAATTTCCTTTTACATGTCGAATGAAAGTCTGAACCCAATCTAACATTTCATTTGCTCGATCTACATCGAACCAAATGTCTTTACGTCTTTTCCATTTGTAATATCTAGTTACCATATCACGTATAGTTTTTGGATATTTCTTTGGGCTCTTTCGCACCTGTCTGGCATAAATATCAGCATAGTTAACGCCTTGTTCAATTACCACATACGTCCACCACCTTATGCTTTACGCCATTTATTACGATGCGCTGCCAATTCATCAACCTCTGGCACTTCAGGTTTTGTTATTTCCTCACCCTTCCCCACAGATGTCCCACCAGTAACAATTCGACTTGCTTTCGCCTTATTATTTAAACCAAGAGCATCTAAAGCCTTCATTTTCTTATCCGCCCATGTTTCAACCTGTTGTGCTAATGGGTGTTTTGAGTTGTTGGTGGCGCCTGCTTTATTCGTGTGACGCTGAGTAACTGGAAAGCCTTTTTCTTTCCACTCGATGTACATCGTTTGATAAATTTCAAAAATATCGAGGTAACTTTCAATTAACGGATCTAGGGTAAGTGTGTAAATGTCAGCATCTCGCATGATTTTCAAAATGCGTTTTTTCTCACTCTCTGTTTTATCCGCAACCATTTGCTGTCTCTGCTTTTTTGTTGACATTTCACACCCCCCTTTATTTTTCAAAAAATCTTGTCCAACAAAAGAAAAGACTCCCCTAACCGGTCTTGGTCAAAAAATAAAAAAATAAAAAATGACGGGGGGGTTTACGAAAAATAATTCGCAAAAATATTTTCTTGTTCATCCATGTTCTCCTCTATGCAATGGCACACTGGACACAGCAGACGAAGGTTGTTCGGCTCTAACTTGAGTAAAGGATTCTTCTTCACTGGTACGACATGATGAACCTGTGCTCGCTTACCAAAGACGAACCTTCCACATCGCTGACAGCAACCTTTCTCTCGTTCGTAAATGAATGCACGCATGTCTTTCCATACTTGTGAATTATAAAATTGCTTGTTGCTATTATGGTAAATGTTCTTATTCTTCCTGGACTTTTCAGACCGTCCATGATCATCGCAATACCTACCACGTTCTATCTTTTTATTACATCCATTAAAATCGCAATATTTCATTCCGCATCAGGAATCCAATTGTCATATATATATTGTGCAATTTCTTTCTGCTTCTTTATTTCAGCAGGTATTTCTATTTCTTTTAATGCTGCATACTCACGTAATTTTTTTATTGTCATATTGCTTAAATCTACAATTTCACCACCTTCACTGATTCCCATAGTAGATGCTATTAGATCTGCATCGATGACCGTTCTGTCTTCACCAGTTCCTACACCCATTCCCATGATCATACTTTTAGGTTCTGTTGTGATTTCAAAAGGTGCTTTCATACCTGCAGGTACAAATAAAGTTTTCTTTTCTTCAGTACACCAAAATTCAGTGCCGATAATAGTTTTACGCATTGGTACCTTCATTTTCCTTTCACTCTCCCATTTACTTTTTTATAAGTCTGCCGATTCGTACCCATTAGATCATGTAACTCTTTCTTAGATAAAGAAGAACCAGCTGCTTTACGTTTAGCAACTGGTTCTGTATTTGATGGACCTCGAATCTTATTTAACTGTTTGAGTGTCTGATCATCAAGTAACTGATAAAGTTTCATATTATTCACCTACCTTTTGGCATAATAAAAAGCCACACCTTGTTAGATGTGACTCCTTTAATAGTAATGGTTAGTATTTATAAATACGGTATGAAATAATGTTCTTTGCTACAATATATTCATCACCAAACATATTTCCAAAGTTAGCGTCATGCACTTTAATAAAACCATTATCAATAATTTTTGATTGAATGTAAGAATTTAGGTCTGAAATCTCTTCGACTAAAACTACATCCATTTCACTGCCGTCTACCAATCTAAAACGAACTTTCTTGTTTCCCATGAATAACACCTCCCATCTACATATATATATAATAGTTCAAATGGAATGTATTGTCATTATAAAAAGAGACTACCAATTAAGTAGCCTCTCATGCTTGTTTGCGAAACACACGTACAAACGAACGTGCTTTTATTGTAAGGCAAATATAATTTATAGCGCATTTCCGTGCGCTTATCCTTTTCTTCATCTATAAATATATCATTGTTTGACAAGTCTTATTGTTACCTCTTTGTTACCTTGTGACACTACTTTCCGAATATAGCCGTAAGAATACTTTAATTCTTCAGCAATCTCCTGATAGGTCATGCCATCAATAAAACGCAATTTAGCAATTTTATATTCCAATCCTTCTAGCTTCTCTATGTTCTCTCGAATTTCTTTTTCAATTGCTTGATAATGCTCAAGCTTAGTTTCAAGTGAAGTAATACGTCCGTTCAAACGATCTACCCGCTTTGATGCAACATCAAGTCCGTACTTACTGGCACCAGTTGAAAAGAACGGTAACTGCGCATCCTTGCCTATCCAATATTCCTTGTCTATCTCCAACATTTCAATCTCAGCTTTTACAATATCAATAATGCGTAATAGATCCGCATAATTCTTCATTATCTCCATCACCGTTTGGCCCCTTTCAGTTCACTTCAATGTATATTGTGTTGAACTCATCACATTGCTTTAAAGTTAGTTATTACAACATTTTGAGCTATTTCATAAAATTCAGTTCCTCACTTTCTTTTTAAAGAGAACTAAATAGAAAAGTTAAATTCTAAAGTCCTTCATCGCCTTGTCCATTTGATCTTGGTTGATGCCTATATAACGCAAAGTTATTTTTGGTGATGAATGATTCAAAATCTCTTGTAACAGGGCTACATCCTTTGTCTGTTTGTAAAAATGATAGCCAAATGTTTTACGTAACGTATGAGTTCCTATGTTTTCTTCTAGTCCAACAGCTAATGCAGCATTGTTTAATATCTTGTAGGCAGCACTACGACTTATAGGTTTATTGACTCCTTCACGGCTCTTAAACAAATACTCATGTTCTTCCTTGTCTTCAACATACTGTTTTAACTCTCGTTTTAATTGCGGTGTCATTTCAATACGTCTAGTCTTTTTTGTCTTCTTCTCCACCACGTTAAAGTAAGATTTTTGAGTGTCTAACACCTTTAACTGCAAGATGTCAGAAATGCGAAGTCCACTATTAATTCCAACAACAAACAACATATAATTACGGTAGTTCCTATCAAACAAATACTTTTTGATTACACGAATGTATTCTGGATCACGTATCGGCTGTACAAAATTCATATACTGTTCCTCCTTCTTTGCGTTCTAAAAATCCAGGAAATAAAAAAGAGGACAACAAGTGACAACAGCGCTTGCTGCTATCATTTGTTGTCCTCCAGTAAGCTGGTAGAACTTATTTAATTTTCGCTTCAATATCATCCATTAATCTTTCAAAATCTTCAGAAGTCCGTGGAATCCACTCATTTTTCAGGCTATTTTCCAGACTAAGTACATTTCCAGCTTTATTAAATTGTACAGTTACAAAATTTTCTTTCATTAAATGTTGTAAAGCCCCTAGAATAAGTTTTGTTCCTACTCCATATTTAAAAAGTTCTAAATCACTTACATCACTGGTTGAAGTAATCTCCTCTTGAGTAACCAATCTTTCAATTTCTTCAATATTAATATTTACTTTACCCAATTCATCAGTTATAAATTTTTCAATTTTTTCAAGCGCCCTTATTGAACGCTATTTTAAGAAATAAGTTATTAATCTGGTTCATATTTAAATCATTTGCTTTTTAATTAATGAAATGATTTCATTATGTAATTCTTCACCATTTGATTTATTAAAGTCCGTTATCATACTATCAAAATGCTCTTCATTCATTAATATCCTGATGTTTTCAAGTGGTTGATTTAAATACTTATTGTAATTATATAATTTCACTTTAGTTGATTTTTTTAGAATAAAGCTGTACATTTTCATAAATTTTTCATATTCTTTTATTTCATCTGAATACTTTTTGTAAGCTTCTAAATACTGCTCATTAGTAAATCCAGTAATAAATGTACAGTAAAACATAGCTTGTATCCTAGCTTCTTCGATACTAATGATCTTCTCAATCATTTCAAAACCTCTATCTGAAATAAGATTACCTTTCCGATTTGTTTTTTGTAGTAACAGGTTTGTTCCACCACTAAATAAAAACGATGTTATTGCACTTATAACTAGAGTAACTGCTGTCGATATTGAAAAAATCTTATCAATGATAACTTCGATTTGGTTAATTTATCTCACCTCCCGTCCAATCATAACCTAGCAGATGAAATATATGTAATAACTTTTTGCTCTCAAAACCACACCAAACTCGGCCCTCTCATTGCGTTTAAAGTCTCATCTGACTATTTATAGGTGCGCATTCTCTTTATTGGCTGTTTGATGCAGTTTTCAAAGCAAAAGAAAAACATCCAGAAGGATGTTCATTTCGGTTTTATTATAGCTATTAAAATTTTTATAGCTTCCTGTAATTTAACAATATTTTTAAATTCACGGGTCTTCTTAAAAAAATAGTATGTAAACCCTAAAAGATAAATAATTGCTACTCCGACCAACAAGTTAAATGTAAACTCAATTCTATTAACAATTAATTTGTCTCCTGCATTTAAAAGAAATGTTGCTAATGCAGCATAAAAAGTCACAAATGCTGCTATAAAGAATGCAACTATGGCTAATAAGTTGGCTAATGAGCTAACAAAAAAACTTCTAATGCTGTTAAAATTATCTTTATTTTCAGTGATTGTTTTTAAAATAATTGACAACTCATCAGCAGTAAAATTATCCATGTTTTCTTCCACATAAGCTTCCATTTTGGCGTAATCATAGATATCAAGTTTCAAGACATCTTTAAAATGGTTATTAATTTTTTTAATATCATATAATAATCTAAAATTTTTTATCATATTTGAACCTCCCACTCCATCTTAATCTGAGAGGTGATAAATTGGAACAAATTTCTACAAAATAAAAAGCCTTAACTTGATAGGTGTAAGGCTTGTCACTAAAAACCACTCCTTTTTCCGTTTTTTAGCCTTTTATATTAATTAAGATACCTAATCTCTTCTTTCATTCTCATGTATTTACACATGTTGTCATGGTACTTCTTAATTGCCTTGTCAAGTTGGTAGCGATTTAATTCTGTTTTCTCTTTTAACATAGTTTTGCCCTTCTATGTGTTATAATGCTGTTATCTGACTAGCCTATATAGAAGGACATAAACCAATTCTAAGCTGTAGCGTGTGACGACGCTGCGGCTTTTTTATATTTAAAATGAAACTTCCACTCGCTATTTTTCGTATAAAAAGGAAAAACAAGGAGGATGATATTCATGAAAGGATTACTGTATACTTCTTTAGCACTTTTCGTATTATAAGGTCAACCGGAGTAATCTGGTTGACTATTTTTTATTCAATTTATAGATTGATAGTAGCCGGGGTCGAACGGAAGCACCCGTGGGATTATATCCCGACAACTAAACTGTTCGCCCTCTACTTGTTAACACATGATTAGACATGATTAG
>NZ_JBFTHS010000046.1:0-37928 GCF_056394365.1 Lysinibacillus sp. 10T31 | reverse complement strand
GAATGCATATGGCTTTCGACGCTTCGATCACTTTCGAGCAAAAATCTTATTAAATTTAAAGTATAAAGATATCGGGGTTCATCTGGGTTAACGTGCTAAAAGATCACATCACCCCAACATTTGACTTAGAACCTAAAAAAAGGAGTACTTCAATGGGTCAAGCATTATTCGCGTATATGGCGATTGTTTCTATAGTCCTGCTCGTGATGATGGGCATGGATAAATCAAAGGCAAAAAAACATGAATGGCGTATTGCAGAACGCACATTATTTACATTAGCAATCGGTGGTGGTGCAGTAGGGGGCGTGCTGGGAATGTATTTATTCCGTCATAAAACACGCCATAATAGCTTTGCATTTGGCTTTCCACTGCTAGCAGCTATTCAAATTTTTATTCTAGTACAATTATGGTGATAAATCACGGGAATGTTCCGATAAAACTAAAAGATGTTCCGATAAATCATAGGAATGTTCCGATAAAATCAGAAAATGTTCCGATAAATCATGAAAACATTCCGATAAATAAAAAACATCCTCATTATGAGGATGTGTTGCGCATAAGCTTTTCAATGGGCTGCTTCCAATTTATTTTTGCGCTCGGATAGTTCAATAGAATTTCTTGCTGTAGGTATTCAAAATCTCTTTTCGTAAAACCTTGCAGTGTAGCGGCGTCTCGGGCGCCAACAAAAATCGTAACAACCTCGAAGGCATCTTCAGTAGTGCCGAGGTATTTTTCACCTTCGAAAAGAGCACCCTTATAAGAAATAAAGAAGTTTTTTCGGACATTTTTGACGTCATCATAAAAATAATATTGGCCTTTTTCATAGGCTTCATCAAGTTTTCGCTTAGGATCGGTTATATAACGAATCGCTTTATAAAATACATAGATAATAAGCGCAATAACAGCAAGACGAATAAGTAACGGCAACATTTTTAATTTCCCCCTTGAAGAAAGGTTATTCCTTCCTATACGATTGTGGAGGGCAATTAGTTTCACTTTTTATAAATATTTTTAAGAAATTTAGGAGAAAAAAATGAATTTACAACAATTGTTTAAAATGCAAAAAGAGCTTGATGATTTCATCGAGAAAACACAAAATATAGAACGTGATGTATTTAAGGAAAAAGGTTTAGCCTTAATGGTAGAGTTGGCTGAACTTGCAAATGAGACACGTTGCTTTAAGTTTTGGAGCACAAAAGGAGCTTCAGAACGTGATGTAATTTTAGAGGAATATGTAGATTCTATTCATTTTATATTATCACTTGGCTTATTAAAAGGTTATACAGCGATCGAAAAATGGCCGGTGATTGAAGAGAAGAGAGATTTAACAGAGACATTTTTAATGACACAAGACTATATTTTAAGCTTTATTAGTCAACCAACAGAGGATAGATATTTAGCGATCTGGCAATGCTATGGATTACTCGCGTTTAATCTAGGCTTTTCGTTTGAGGACGTTGTTACGGCATATATTGAGAAAAATGAAGAAAATTATAATCGTCAACGTTCAGGATATTAAAGTGTAAGAAATACACCAATTTTCTGACGATTAAGCTAGGAATATTTCGGTAAACGAAGTATAATAGAGAAGATATAAGAGTCAGGAGGCAAAAAGATGACACAACTAGATCCAACATTACAAATGTTTAAAGATTTAACAGATGCGAATGGTATAGCAGGTAATGAACGTGCACCACGCGAGGTCATGAAAAAATACATTGGACCATATGCAGACTTAGTTGAAACAGATAATTTAGGTAGCGTCATTGCTAAAAAAGTAGGCGATGAAAATGGTCCTAAAATTATGGTTGCAGGTCATTTAGATGAAGTAGGCTTCATGGTTACTCAAATCGATGACAAAGGGTTCATCAAATTCCAAACAGTAGGCGGCTGGTGGAGCCAAGTTATGCTTGCACAGCGTGTAACAATTACAACACGTAAAGGTGAAGAAATTATTGGGGTTATTGGTTCAAAGCCACCTCATATTTTACCTGCAGATGTGCGTAACAAAGTGGTAGACATTAAAGATATGTTTATCGATGTTGGTGCTGCTTCAAAAGATGAAGTACTTGAATGGGGCGTACGTCCTGGCGATATGGTAACACCATATTTCGAATTTAATGTAATGAAAAATGAAAAATACTTATTAGCAAAAGCATGGGATAACCGCATTGGTTGTGCAATTGCAATTGATGTGATGAAAGCATTGCAAAATGAGAAGCATCCTAACATCCTTTATTCTGTAGGGAATGTCCAAGAGGAAGTAGGGCTTCGTGGTGCGAAAACGGCTACGCATAAAATCCAACCTGATATTGGCTTTGCTGTCGATGTAGGTGTAGCGGGAGACACACCAGGGGTAACTGCAAAAGAATCAACTAGTAAAATGGGTGCTGGTCCACAAATTGTTGTCTACGATGCATCAATGGTATCACACCGCGGCTTACGTGAATTTGTATTAGATGTGGCAGACGAGCACAATATTCCATATCAATTCGAAGCGATGGCTGGTGGCGGTACAGACGCTGGTTCTATCCACGTAACAGCAAATGGTATACCTGCACTATCAATCGGCATTGCTACACGCTACATTCACTCACATGCAGGCATTTTACATCGTGATGATTATGACAACGCTGTAAAATTAATGGTGGAAGTTATTAAAAAATTAGATCGTGATGCAGTGAATAAAATTATTTTTGATTAATACTGCTTAAAAACTAATATTGCCTTCTAACAAAAAATGTTAGGAGGCTTTTTACGATTGGTTAGATCAAAAAAATATATATTCAAACACAAACTGTAGAAACAAAGCATTGTAGATGAGCTCTGTATGCTGTTTTAATTTTGTTAGCTTACATGAGTCCTCCTAGCAATATTCTAGACAAGAAGAAGTATAACAAAAGGACTTGTATGTAGTTTTACGTACAAGCCCCTAAATTAATGTGTGATGGGGTATTATTTCGATTGTCGGATGGTTGATAATAACCTGCTATTCACCAATATGCTTTACGATTTCCCACGTCTCATCAGAATTATCTAGCTTTTTCCAAATCTGCCCACTTGTTGAGTTGCATAAGTATAACCATCCATCACTTACAACTAACTCATAATTTTCATTTGTCTCAATTCCATTTATTGAATTTGCCATTTGAAAATTTGAATTCGTAATATTGCTCCCTGCATTATCTATACTATTTGATAATTTAGTCGTGCCATATATTAAAGAGCCACCGATTATGATACTGGATAAAACAATTGCAATACTAGTATTCTTATCCATTTAAATCTCTCCCCCCTAAAAGTATTTAACTATACTACTATTAATAAACTCATGTGGAAATAATACCATAGGGAAGTGTTGTTTAGTAGATAAATGGTAAATATGAAACAGAAGAAATCAACCGTCACCTTTTATCGACACGATAAGCCCTAAATGCTTAAAGGTCTATTCAGCAAAAAAAGCGCAGTTCTATGCAGAAAAAATCCTATACAATAATTATTAAACCATCCCTCAAACATAAATGTTTGAGGGATGGTGGTCTGATTTTATGTCGATAAATTTAAAAAGCTGGGTGATAAGTTCAGAATTTTTTATCTATAAATTCTCATTATCTCTCGATAAAAATAAAATCTATTTATTCTGTATAAGCTGCAATATATCTTTACCAATTTGACTAGGATTTGCCGCCAATATAGGAGATCGATAATTTGATAAAACAACGACGCCCGTTTGTTGTGTTTTATCAAACCCTAAATAACTTGAGAAAGCTTTCGTCGAACCATTATGCCAAATGATATTGTCATCGAGTTGCCATCCTAGACCAATACCCATATGTTCCGAAAAGGTTTCAGTAGCTTGATGTGTTAATGAATAACCTAAATTTTCATCACTTAAATGTACTTTCGTAAATGTTAAAAGATCATTAACAGTTGAACGGGCTGCCCCTGCCGCCATAAATTCATTCATTTGGAGCGGTGGCTTTTTATGTCCAAGGATCGTGTATCCTTGCAAAACCGCTTCTGCTTTATCAGCAGGGATAGAGATAAATGTATTTGGCATATTTAAAGGATCTGTTAATCGTTGTTTGATAGCTGTTTCATAATCAGTGTGCAGTGTATTGGCTAAAATATATCCTAAAAGCCCCATTCCTACATTAGAATATCTAAATTTAACTTTAGGCTCATCAGTGTGCGTTTTAAAATAATGGATAGTTTCCTCCAGTGAATATTGGCAAAAAGGATCACGAGGTGTTTGCACATCGAAAACATTGTAAATGTTCTTCAGCACACCTATTCCCGGTAGTCCAGAAGTATGATTTGCTAAACGTTTGAGTGTGACAGGGTGAGTATCGGGAATTTCAGAAAAGTATTTGCCAATAGAATCTTCTACATAGACTTTTCCCTCCTGAATCATTTCCCCTAATATGGATGTAGTCAAAACTTTAGAAATCGACCCAACTTCATATATATAAGGCTTTTCTTCCAGCATAAAATTTGAGCCACCGAAAGTAAAAGTAGCTTCTTGGTCTTGAGAAATGATACCGATGGATAAAGCAACATTTGGACGAGTTTTTATATAGGGATAAGCAATTTTAAATATGTCCTTCTTTAAATCATGTAAATCCACAATAATTCCTCCGCTAAGAACACTTATTTTTTCCTACTCCTTTGAAATAATAAAAGGTAATTTCAAAAGTATGTACTTTAATTGTAACAAATCCTCGCTATGGAGCTTTGTATAATTTTTATAAATAATAGCAAGTTCGATTTCCTCCTGCTTTTGAAAATAAAGATGTCCTCGTTCATCTAGCTATATAATAACCTCACTACGATCCTTTTTATTCATAGTTTTTTTCTTGCTCCAGCCAACTTACTAATTGGGTAACAGGGCCTGCAGATGCACCCATTAACTTTGCTAATTCATAAGTTTGAACGGACCATTCGTCTAGAAGAGGACTTAAAAATACTGCTTGTTTTGAAGTTAACGTTTCATCTAACAAAGAGGGAAAATTTCATAAACATTAAATTGGCTTCGTATTTACTTGAATAATTTCTTTGAAAAGATGCACCAATTCCTTTTTGTGTATTTTACCATCTAAATACCTAATATATATTAAGTATTACCAATAATGCAATTCCCTTAACTATGCGATCGAAGATAAAAAATGCATAAAAATTCGATTATTCGCATTTTAGACACATCCGAAGATAAAATTCTAACTTTTTAAAATAAACATAAAAATTCAGTTGATTTTATATTTATGCATTTGTTATACTAATTCCAACAGCAACGAAACAAGGAGAGAAGGCTATGAAATTACTCGAGGAAGTACAGTTAAAGTTAGTGTCTAGCTTAAAAGGTAAAGACCTATTAACCTTGCTAGACTATACAAGTGAAGAGGTTCAACAGTTAGTAGAATTAGCGACACAGCTGAAAATGATTACAAAAGAAGGGAAATGTCCGAAGCTACTAGAAGGTAAAACACTCGGCATGATTTTTGAGAAACATTCAACTCGTACTCGTATTTCGTTTGAAGTAGGTATGAACCAATTGGGCGGAAAAGGTATGTTTATGCATGCGCGTGATTTGCAGATAGGTCGCGGTGAATCGATTTATGATACTGCACATGTGTTATCAGGCTATTTAGATGGTATTATGATTCGCGCAAACTCTCATGCAATGGTGAAGGAGCTTGCAGAGCATGCATCTATACCGGTTATCAATGGACTAACGGATATTTATCACCCATGCCAAGCTTTAGCAGATTTAGAAACAATCATTGAACATAAAGGCAAACTAAAAGGATTAAAAATTGCATATGTTGGAGATGGCAACAATGTAGCACACTCATTAGTAGTCGCTTCTGCGCATGTAGGAATGAACGTGGCAGTGGCAACACCAGTTGGCTATGAATGTGATGCAGAGGTTATCGCAAAAGCTCAGGCTATCGCAGAAGCAAATGGTAGTACAATCATTATTACAAATGATCCTATAGATGCAGTTATAAACGCGGATGTAGTGTATGCTGATGTATGGACGTCGATGGGGCAAGAAGAGGAAGCTGCAAAACGTCTAGAAGACTTTGCAGGTTATCAAATTAATGATGAGCTTGTCGCATACGCAAAATCGAATTATATGTTCCTGCACTGTTTACCGGCTCATCGTGAAGAAGAAGTAGCGTCATCTGTTATTGATGGCCCAAATTCCTACATCTTTGAACAAGCGGAAAATAGACTTCATGCACAAAAAGCAGTACTAGCATCAATTCTTGCTTAACTTCTTTCAGCAAATGTTTTGGTAGCGAAAGCGAAGCGTCAGCTACAAATGTTTTATGTAGCGAAAGCGAAGCGCCAGCTACAAATGTTTTGGTAGCGAAAGCAATAAATGAACTTTTCAAGCAAGAACAGACACCAAGCATTATACTTCTCAGTTTGAGAAGTACTATATAGAGAGAGTTCATATTGGCAACAGGGGGTGTCAATGTGAATAACATAACAGTGGTTGCAGACAGAGGGATGTAAGCCACGCGTGATGTATGTTATCAAGATGGATGACCACATCGCTACATACTAAAGTAACCTGGGAGACGCTAGGTTGCTTTTTTTCTTGTTGAAAATATAATCCCTAGTTTTCCAATCTTTTATAGAAAATAAAAGCGATTATCTATATAATAGGATAAATAAGTAATTTGAGGAGGCTTCAGATGAATATTGACCATATCGAAGCGTTTTTATATGTAGTGCATTATAAAAGTATTCATAAGGCCGCAAATGCATTGTTTTTATCTCAACCGACTGTGACTGCACGTATTAAATCATTGGAGCGAGAGTTGAATGTAGAGTTATTTCATCGCGATGGGCGAAGTGTAATATTATCGGATAAAGGCAAGGATTTTGTACCGTTTGCGACTCAAATTGTGCAAACCTTCGAACAGGGAAAGAAACAATTAGAGGTAACGAAGGAGTCTGACGAGGTGTGCATTGGTACAAATGGAGTCACAGCACAATATTTTTTAGCTTACGCATTGCCTAAATGGAAGGAGGACTTTCCACATTTGCGCTTTCAGATTATCACAGGTTCAACAGCGGTGATTTTAGAGAAATTGCAAAGTCATCAAATCCATCTTGGTCTAATTCAATACGTGCATAGGGAAGGGATTTGCAATGAGCTGTTGCTAAGTAATGCAGTCAAACTTGTAATGCATCGCGAGCATCCCTTTATACAACAAAATCTAATGAAAGCGAAGGAACTGGCACAACAGAAAATGGTGTTTTTTGAATGTGGTGCTTTTGATTGGAATTATGTGCATAAAATGTTTGAGGTAGAGGGCGTATCAGCCAATATTGAAGTGCGAACTGATCATTTAGAAGTAGCGAAAGAATTTATTCGTACGAAAGAGTATATGAGCTTCTTACCACATCTCTGTGTAAAAAAGGAGCTTGAAAGTGGGGAATTTGTTGAAATTGATATTAAGCATTTACTTGATATGAATCAACATATTTTTTTAACGTATAAAAATAAAGAGACGCTGGCGCCTGCCTTTTGGAAAACAATACAAGAAACTGCTCTTCAATATGAAAATATTCAAGAAAATTCGAATTGATAAAATATTTTATAAGACAGTAAATTTTTTTCTATTATGTAGTCTATTGCAAATTGTATAAATGAACTGTATTATCTTCCTCAATCCTATTTTATTTATGGCACCCATAAATAAAATATTTTTTTAAACATAAAACATACTTAACCACTATGTTTAGTAAAAATAAAATTTGAGGAGGAACAAATATGGTGAGACAGGACAAAATTCGATTCGGGGCTATTATTCATGGTGTAGGTGGTAATATTTCAGGTTGGCGTCATCCTAAGGTGGCTAGCAATCAAAGTGTAAGCTTGCCGTTTTATATTCAGCAGGCACAAAAGGCTGAGCAGGGGAAATTTGATGTTGCTTTTATTGCAGATGGTTTGTTCATCAATGAAAAATCGATTCCTCATTTTTTAAATCGTTTTGAGCCAATAACAATTCTTTCGGCGCTAGCAGTAGCAACTAAAAACATCGGGTTAGTGGGTACTGTATCAACCTCCTATAGCGAACCATTTACAGTGGCACGCCAATTTGCCTCTTTGGATCATATTAGCGGGGGCCGCGCAGGGTGGAATGTTGTAACGACACCATTAGAAAGCACTGCCTTAAACTACAATAAATCAATTGAACAGCATCCTAACCACGCAGAGCGCTATCAAATTGCTGAGGAATATTTAGAAGTGGCAAAGGGCTTGTGGGATTCATGGGAAGATGATGCTTTCATTGCAGATGTAGAAAATGATGTATTTTTCGATCCTGATAAGCTGCACACATTAAATCATCAGGGCAACTATTTTTCAGTACAAGGTCCGCTAAATATTGCACGCTCTAAGCAAGGGCAGCCTGTTATTTTCCAAGCGGGTTCTTCAGATGCAGGTATTCGATTAGCGGCAAAAGATGCAGATGCAATTTTTACCCATGGTGCGTCGTTAGAAGAGTCACAGAAATTTTATAGAAGGGTAAAGACTGAGGTTGCGGCATTTGGACGCAATCCAGAGGAAGTTAAAATTTTCCCAGGAATCTCTCCGATTATTGGCGATACGCTTGAGGAAGCAGAAGCGAAGTATCGGGATATCGTTGAGCTTGTTTCGATAGAGCGTGCACTTGCTTATCTTGGTCGATATTTTGATCATCATGATTTTACACAATATGATGTAGACGCACCATTCCCAGAGCTTGGTGATATTGGAGCGAACAGCTTTAGAAGTACGACTGATTATATTAAAAAATATGCCAAACAAGAAGGGCTAACATTGCGACAAGTTGCTTTACGTGAAGCAACTCCAAAAACAGCATTCTTTGGTACAGCAGAGCATGTGGCTGACCTCGTGCAGGAATGGTTTGAGCAAGAGGCGGCTGATGGCTTTATTATAGGCGTTACTGTACCTGGAGCACTGGATGATTTTGTAGATAAGGTTGTGCCGATTTTACAAGCAAGAGGGCTATACCGTGAAGAATATGAAGCAGACACATTACGTGGTAACTTAGGTTTACCATTTAAAGAAAGCCGTTATGTCAAACAGTCTGTCTAAAAACCTAGTAAATATATACGAATAAATGCAATTAAGGAGGAAACGTATGAGCTATTCATTAGGCATATTAGATCAAAGCCCTATTATTGAGGATGCTACAAACGAGCAGACCTTACAAAAAACAGTGGCTCTAGCACAAAAAGCAGAGCAATTGGGCTACTCACGTTTTTGGGTGTCAGAGCACCACAATACAGATACATTAGCGGGGTCATCGCCAGAGGTATTAGTATCTTATCTCCTTGCTAAAACAAAATCTATCAATATTGGCTCAGGTGGTGTGATGCTACAGCATTACAGCCCTTACAAGGTAGCGGAAAATTTTCATGTTCTCGCATCGTTGGAGCCAGGGCGAGTTGATTTAGGCATAGGGAAGGCACCGGGGGGTTTACCTCTCTCTACGAAGGCGTTACAATATGGCACGCTCAATAAAGGCGAAGATTTTGAGGAAAGATTAACATTTTTACAGCAATTAATTGAGCAAAAAGTACCGGCAGAGCACGAGTTATATGGAATACAGGCAACGCCGATTCCGAAGGTAAAGCCAGCATTATTTTTACTTGGGGCAAGTCCTCAAAGTGCAACTCTTGCAGGCAAACTAGGCATTGCGTTCGTCTTTGCACGATTTATTAATAGTGATAATGATGTATTAGCACAAGCAGCTACAGCCTATCGCAAGCATCATCCAAACGGTCATTTTGCCGTTTCCATCGCAGCCCTTGCAGCCCCTTCAAAGGAGGAGGCGAAAGAGCTTATTGGTGATCAAAAAATTACGAAGGTGCATTTAGCAAGTGGCAAAAGCCTAACATTGCAATCGGTAGAGCTAGCAGAGAAATTTGGTCAGGAATCTGGAGAGTCATTTACGGTGAAGCAATATGATGCAGATATTTTATATGGGACTCCGGAAGATATTAAAACGATATTAGATGACTATCATGTGCGCTATCAAATTGATGAGTTTATTTTGCATACGCCTGTCTTGAAGGAATTTGAGCGGGAACGATCATTTGAGCTATTAAGTCCAGTCTATTTACAGCAAAAGGAAGCGGTAAGCTAAGGAGGAAATGAACATGACAAAAAATATAGATGTAATTGTTTGGTCAAAGCAAGGCTGTAGTTATTGTGATGAAGTGAAAACATATTTACAACAACAAGGCATTTCTTACAAAACAGTGGATGTAACACATAATGATGCATTCCGTGACATCCTTGAAGTAAAGTATGGTGTCCGTTATGTTCCGGTTGTCGAAATTGGATCGAATGGTGTCTTTAAAGCAGTAACAGAGATTGGACTGGAGCATTTAAAAGCAGCACTTGTTGTTGATATACCGTCGCATGCATAAGAAAAGAGGGATTCTATGAAAAAAATATCGTTATATTTACTATTGTTGCTAGTGTTACTTTTAACAGCTTGTACAAGTTCTGAAAAGTCCGAAGGGGATACTAGTGAGAATAAAGCGGCGCAAGGTGGAAAGGGAGTTCAAAAAATTATTGTCGGTACAGGAACCCAATTTCCAAATATCTGCTTCATTGATGACAAGGGAAAATTAACAGGTTATGATGTGGAGCTTGTTCGCGCTATTGATGAGAAGCTACCAGAATATGAGTTTGAATTTAAAACAATGGAATTTTCTAATTTATTACTAAGTTTGGAGACAAGAAAGATTGACTTTATTGCCCATCAAATGGAAGTCAATAGTGAACGAGAGGAGAAATTCCTATTTAATAAAGAGCCTTATAACGTATTCCCATTAAAAGTAACAGTCAATGCAAAAAACAAATCTATTCAATCCATTGATGATTTGAAGGGGAAAAACGTTAGTGTTTCACCAACTAGTAACTCTGCTGTCTATATAGAGAAATACAATAAGGAACATAATTTAGGCGCTAATATTGTCTATTCGTCCGGCTCGGTCGATGTTCACAATCAACTAGCGACTGGTCGAATCGATGCAATCATTACAACACCATTTACAGTAAAGTACTATAACGAAAGCAATGAAGCACAGGAGAAGGTTGTAGGAGATGCTTTATTAAATTCAAAAGTTTATTTTTTATTAAATAAAGACGAGGTTGTCTTACAGGAGCGACTTGATGATGCTATTCGAGAATTAAAGGCAGAGGGCGTCATTAGTAAGTTAAGTAAGAAATGGCTAGGTGACGATTATTCGGTAGACTTCTAAACGAAATAGGAGAGGGAGTAGGAAGTATGGCTAATGACTTTGACTTCACACTAATTGCAAAAGTACTTCCAATATTGCTTCAGTATTTACCAGTAACACTCGAAATTTTAGTGTTCGCAACCTTTTTTGGTATGCTGCTTGGTATAGTAATCGCTATACCAAAGCTGCTACACATACCAGTTTTGAAGCAAATTATAACGATTTATATTTCGTTTATTCGAGGTACACCGATTTTAGTGCAATTGTTTTTAGTATTTTATGGTATACCAGCGTTATTAAAGTTTGTGCATATTGATGTAACAAGAATGGATGCTATGTATTTTGTAATTATTACTTATACGTTGAGCAATGCTGCATCGTTTGCTGAGATTTTTAGAGCGGCTATTTTAACAGTTGATCGTGGACAAATGGAGGCGGCTTATTCAGTTGGATTAAGTGGAATACAGGCCTTTCTACGAATTGTGCTTCCTCAGGCGATTCGTGTTGCCTTTCCCAATATGGCAAATACGATGATAAGTTCATTAAAGGATACCTCTTTAGCATTTTCAATTGGTGTTATGGATATGGTGGGACGTGGAGAAACACTTATTGCCTCAACGACAAGAGCGCTGGAAATATATTTGGCGCTGTCCATTGTTTATTATGTCATTGTTATGCTATTAGAAAAGGTATTAAAACGAAATGAACGGTATCTTAATCGATATATGCCAAAGGAAGCTGCATCTAACTAGGGGGAAATGCTATGACTATAGATTATGCTTTTATTTTAGAAGCTTTAATAGAAATTAGTAAAGTATTGCCATTAACTTTGTTCATGACAGTTACGCCTGTCTTATTGGGCATTTTAATCGGCATAATAGTTGCTTTTGTTCGGATACAACAAATAAAAATACTTGCACCATTGTTGAATTTTTACGTATCTTTTTTTAGAGGCACACCAATCATTATGCACATTATGCTTGTCTATTTTGGAATACCAATTGTGGTTGATGTCATTGCAAAAGCTTTAAAGATAGAGTATCAATCGAGCTCTATCCCTATTTTATTTTTTGTTATTTTGGCTTTGACGCTAAGTGCGGGAGCTTACGCATCCGAAATAATTCGGTCCGGTATTTTAAGTGTACCTAAGGGACAGCTAGAGGCAGCTTATGCAGTCGGTTTAACATTTTCACAGGCGATGCGACGCTATATATTACCCCAAGCATTTAGTAAATCCATACCTAACTTCACAAATGTTTTTATTGGGTTCTTACATGCCACGTCACTAGCTTTTTTCCTTTCAGTTAAAGAGTTAACAGGAGTTGCGAATATCGTTGCTTCAATTAATTTAAAGTTTCTGGAGGCATTTATCGCTGTCGGGTTAATTTATTGGTGTATTTCAGCTATCGTTGAATGGCTGGCACATCGTATTGAAAAAAGAGTAACTGCCTATAGTAGAGGCGGCATTTAAATAGAGTTGTTTATATAGAAAGGGGATAGAACGATGACAGTAGCTGAAATAGTGATTGAGCATTTGAAAGAGGAAGACTATGCAAGGTATTTAGAAGTCCTAGTAGAAAGTTATGCACAATATGAAAAAGAATATGAAAACCCAGCGGACTGGGCTTCATACTTAAGTGATATTCGAGCATCTGTTGGTAATCCAAATGCAGAGACAATTTTAGTGGCAAAGCGTGGCGATGAGATTTTAGGGGGACTGCAATTATTTACAGATTCTGAAAAAGCATATGGTTTACCAGAGCTTAACATACAGTCTACCATTGTGCGCTTACTTGGCGTGCATCCTAAAGGAAGAGGGCTAGGTGTTGCAAAAAAATTACTGCATGAAAGTTTCACCTTTGCCCGCAATCGTCAGGATCAAGCCTTATATTTGCACTCAGGTGATATTATGCAGGCTGCTATTAATCTTTACTTATCGCTTGGCTTCGTACGAGACGAATCTAAAGAATTTAATAAGGGAGATAAACTAGTAAAAAGTTTCCGCTATGATTTATAAAAATGAACCCGTTGATATTGGATATCAACGGGTTTTATATGTTTGAAAGAATAATGAATTTACATGGTGAAAATTTTCCCTGGATTCATAATATTATGTGGATCAAGTGCCGCCTTAATGCTCTTCATCACTAATAGAGATGTTCCGTGCTCTGTAGACTGATATTTCATTTTTCCAATACCAACACCATGTTCACCAGTACAAGTGCCACCACGCAGTAAAGCAAAGTGCACAATATGTTCATTGAAGCGATTGGCTTTTACTTGCTCCTCTGCATCGTTTGGATCTAACATTAACAAGGCATGAAAGTTACCGTCTCCAACATGACCTACTATCCCACCTGCTAGACCAATATCCTCAAGTTGTTCACGAGCATATAAAACGGATTCAGCAAGCATGGATATCGGTACACAAACATCAGTCGACATAAGCTTTTTCCCTGGATAGGCATGGATATATGCATAGGCCAATGAATGGCGTGCCTCCCAGAGCTTATTACGTGCAGCATTGTCTTGTTCGAATTCAACAGAAAGACAGCCAAAGTCCTCAAAAATTTCTTTAGCAAATTCTATATCGGCATGCATACCTGCTTCATTTCCGTGAAATTCTAAAAATAATGTTGGTTTTTCATCATAGGATGTTTCATTATAAATATTTGCTTGTTTGATAGAGGCTTCATCGACCAGTTCAACACGGCCAATTGAAATGCCCGCTTGTAACAATGCGGTTACTGCACTGACAGCATCGCCAACTGTCGCAAAAACTGCACGTCCCGCCGTTACAAATTCGGGTATACCATAGACTTGTAAAGTTAATTCTGTAAAGCAACCTAGAGTACCCTCAGAGCCAATGAAAAGGCCATTCAAGTGATAACCAGAAGAAGATTTTGCTGCTAAGTTACCGGTATGAATGACTGAACCGTCTGCGAGTACAACCTCTAAATCTCGTACTTGATCGCGCATAACACCATAACGGACTGCTGTTGTCCCGCTGGCATTAGTTGCTGCCATTCCACCGAGTGTAGCATCAGCACCAGGGTCAACTGTGAATTGAAGTCCATATTTTTTTAATTCTTTATTCAATTGGGCACGTGTTACACCCGGTTGTACTTTCACAAGCAGGTCATCTGGTCGAATTTCTAAAATAGCATTCATTTCTGAGAAATCGATTGAAATGCCATTTGCAATGGGAATTGCATTTCCTTCCAAGCTTGAGCCAACACCAAAAGGTACGACTGGTACACGTTCCCCATGCGCAATTTTCAAGATGGCACTGACATCGGCCGTGGAACGAGGGAAGACAACGATATCTGGTAAGCTCATTGTATGATGAGATTCGTCTCTTCCATGTAGCTGTCGCACCGTTTCGTTTGTTGACACCTGTTCTTCAGATAAAACCATTTTTAGTTGATTTACTATTAATTCTACAGCAACAGTCATTCCAATCCCTCCTAATATTCTGATAAATTAAACTTTATCATGCATTAATTGGAAATGGAATGAACTGTCTATAAAAAATTAGTGAGCAAAGACTTTTTCAAGTTTTTGAACAAATGCATCCTGCTCAGTAGGACTAGATTGCTGCCACCATTTTTCGAAAAACACACCAAGCCCTGGAAGTAAATGCTCTTCACCACGACTAATGGCATCCTCGACAATATCCTTAAATTCGGCCGCTGATTGACCATGTACGTTTGTCGTAATCGCATCTCTTATTTGAAAATTCATCTATTTCGCCTCCTTAGTAGTAATTTTGTCCAACCTTTTAAGAAATATGTATAGAGTGACAAATCAATTATGCCTTGGCATAATTGCTGCTGCCGCTTTGCTTTCGCTACAGAAAACATTTGCCGCTGCCGCTTCGCTTTCGCACAGATAAATTGCCACAGGATGTGGCGCTCTATATCGTTAGGAGATGAATGCTGAAAGAAGTTAAAACATATGATTTTTGAAATATCATACTGTTGTTATGTATAAATATTAAAAAGGATTTATAAAGACTTTCTAATCATCTTGACAAAAGAGCTGTTCGACAACCTCCTAGTATAGTAACTAAGATGAAGGCACCTAGGAATAATGGACTGTGCACAGTCGACAGGACAATAAGATGACAACACAGCATAAAAAACAGTTATCGCCTGAGCAACCATTTGAGGAAGTATTAGAATTAGTCCAGCCGATGATAACGTCGATTTTGTTGAGGTGCCACATTTATAAGGATTTTGAGTATTATCGTCATATAGCATCCATAGCCGTGTGGGAGGCTTGGCGTAAAGCAGATCAATCAAAAGGGCTGTTTTCTGCTTATATTTATACAACCGTTAAAGGAGAAATTTTAAAAGAGCTTTCAAAAGAAAAAGGTTTTGAAAATATTCATACATCTATGGATAATGACACGATAAATTATATTCGAGATTATGAAATGAGTGAAAGCAGTCCAGTTCTTTTAGAATGTATTATGTCTCATTTAAAATTTGAAGAAAGAAAAATATTATTACTTTTTTATGTAGAAGGCTATAGTTACCTGGAAATAGCTAAAGAACTGGGTTTATCCGTGGACGCAGTAAAAAAAAGACGCACAAGAATAATGATTAAGCTTCGCGAGTTGTTACATTCTAAAGACGAATAGTACAAAGGCATCAAAGGTATGCTAATATCAAAACTGAATATTGGCATACTTTATCAATTATGCCTCGGCATAATTGCGTCCGGAATCGGCTTTGTGCTTAGTTAGCCGATATCGCATGGATGCGATGATTTTAGGCTAACATCCTATGTGAACTCCTTTCCGATTCTGTGACATCCGCCGGAGGCTTTGGGCCAACATGATGTTGGTCACTCAGTCGTTGCCACAGGACGTGGCGTTCTTAGACTGAGTTCCTCTGTTTCAGCGGATGTCTTTTGTGCCGAAAGAGTAGCGACAGGCACAGATGTTTGGATACACTGAAAAGTGATTTAAACCCGCATTCATCTCACCACCTATAGAGGTGGGAGACATTTGCTGAAAGAAGTTATATTTGCATACAAATTCCAATAAAAATGCTATGATTTGTAAGATGTCAAAGAAAAATACAATTTTTAATTTTATATTCCCTTTGGGTGGTTCATATTACCTATCTAATTTGATGTATATATTGGTATGGAGGGTTTCTGTTGGAGAATAGGTTGAAACAATTAGAGATAGAAAAGAAAGAGATTTGGTATATAGTATTGCCACTATTACTCGTGTTGCCACTATTAGGTTTAAGTAATCTGGTATTTGGTTCTTTTAGGGAAGAAAGTTACATTTGTTTGAATTTGATTATACAAGTACTAATTATTGTTTTTACAATGGCAATCGCTATTCAATCTTGGCTCGTTTTTTCCCACTTATTATCGAATCAAACATTATACATAGGTAATTTATTTTTTATCATCGCCTTGTTGGAAATAGTGAGCTTGGTTATTGCTCAATTTCCAATGGCTGAAACAGAATATATGAAAACATGGTTGCATTTAATAATGCGTTTAAGCTTATCAATCGGTTTTCTCTTCATTATTTTAAGGCCAAAAAAACGCTTAACGATGAATGATCGCATTTATACATATGGTACTTCCTTATTATTTGTACTACTGAGTTTTTTACTAGTTTATTTCTCTTCTAAATATTTTTTTGAAGAACAATTGTTGTTTAAAGCTAGCGCTATTGTTTATTTAATGTCTGCTGTCTTACAAGGTGTAACGATAGTGATTTTAAGTAAGTATATAAAAAAGCTGCCCAAACGAGTTATGTGGCTTATTAGTGCTGCAACTTATTTAATTATTAGTGATATTTTCTTTGTGGTCATCAAAGATTTGCAATCGATTTGGTGTTTTTCAGCATTAATTTATCAATTTTTTGCATTCTTCTTTTTCCTAAAAGCAATTTACTATACAACTGTTGAAAAACCATATCAGCAACTTTTAAAAATAAAGCAAGATCTTGAGCAATCACAGCAGGAGCTTCATTTTCAAGCTTTTCATGATGATATTACTAAGCTTCCAAATGAACATTTATTATTAAAAACTTTAAAAGAGGAATCGCATGACAATAGTCGTCAAAAAGCAATCATTGCAATTGAAATTGATCGCCTTGCTGCTAGTCGTTCATCTATAGGTATTAGCTATTCTAATACAATGATGAAGCTCATAGCTGAAAAAATTCAAGCTATATTACCTCCTCACTATTTTGCTACAAAGCTTCATGAGGGACAGTTCATTATTTATATTAATCATGTGAAGACAAGAGAAGAGTTGCTACAATTTTGCTTGAACTTGAAGAGTGCTATGAAAAAACCATTACAAGTACAACTATTTTCACTCAACGGAAATCTTAATATTGGCATTGCCCTGCATGAAGAAGGTTGCTCAGGTGAAGAGCTTTTAATGCATGCTCAGTTAGCGATGAGAGAAGCGAGTCAAATACCTCAAAGAGTTCTTTTTTATAAGCCATATATGTCAAATGGCATTGCTGATCGTATATTGATTGAGCAAGAGCTCCATAAAGCATTAGCTAATGAAGAATTTTACTTGGATTTTCAGCCTCAAGTAAATTTAAAAACGGGTAAAATTGAATCAGTAGAAGCGTTAGTGCGTTGGCGTCATCCAACCCGTGGATTTGTATCACCTGAGTTGTTTATCCCAATTGCAGAAGAATCTGGTCTTATTATTCCTTTAGGGAAATGGATTTTAGAAACGGCGTGCTCTCAAGCAATGACATGGAAGGAGCAGGGGTTGCCACCAATGAAGGTTGCTGTGAATTTATCCATTGGACAGTTATTCCAGCAAGATTTTGTGCATATGGTGCAAGAAATCTTACAACGTACAAATTTAGAACCAAAATATTTACAATTAGAAATTACGGAAAGTATGACGATGAACATTGATCAAATAACACAACTACTTCATGAATTAAAGGCAATTGGTATCCAAATTGCTGTTGATGACTTTGGGACAGGGTACTCGTCGCTTTCATATTTAAAAGATTTTCCAATAGATTGTTTGAAAATTGACCGGGCGTTCGTTCGAAATATACAACATAATTCAAATGATGAAGCACTCGTTTCTATGATTTTATCAATGGCGAAGCATTTGAGATTAAAGGTTGTTGCCGAAGGAATTGAAGAAGTGGAGCAGCTTGATTTCCTGATTGACGGTGATTGCGATTATATTCAGGGTTATTTATTTAGTAAGCCTATTTCTGCCGAACAAATTTCCAATAACTTCAAAGAGTTACACAATCGAGCAAGAGACATTTTAACAGAGTTAAAATATGAGGAGGATTACGTCATTTAAAATTGGGCTTATCAGAGGTGGAAAATTGAAGAAAATAATAATGGTATTAGGGTATATAATATTTTTAACATCCTTTTTATTTTTATCATTAAAAACATTGATTTTTTCTACAATGAGTAATTCTTTTCCGAATCCTACATTTATTTTAAGCTTACTTTTAATAATAACCATTACTGTGTCGTTAGGTTTGTTTTTTAGAAGGTTTGCTAATGATTATAAAAATTTGTTGCTATGGTCTACTGTCATTTCATGGATCTTAGTGTTGGCAATATTTTTGGGTTATTAAAGGTACTTTTCAAAAGTTCACCTCAGTGAATAAGCAGTTTTCACTGTGTATGTGAAAGCGAAACAGATGAGAGCCAGAATCGTGCGAAGTGGCTCATCGGACACCTCAAGGAAAGCGCACAGTCGGAACGGAAATCAAACACTCGTTTTGCCGAAGTGCCATACTTCCTAAACTTCATAAACATGAAAACTGCTTACTTCACCCAAAGGAAGTAAGCAGTTTTTTATTTGATGGTAAGTCTAATGTACGAGGTACTCTTCTTTTAATTCTCCTATGTCCACTTCGGATCGTTCCTCTAAAGAACGACGTAAATGGACAGTTGCAGTTTTACCATCATCATGAAGTTTGTCAATCCAAATAGATACGCCATTATAGCTTACTTCATATTCTTTTGGTGAGGCGACAATTTCTTGTGCACGTGTGTAATCCACTTGAAGGCCCCCTTATTTTTTCGTTTTGCCTTCTTTAGTGACTGAATTAATCATGTTCATAAACTCTTGAGAAAATTCTTCACTAGCTTTTTCACTAGCTTTGTCTGGCGCTATTTTTTGGTTTTTTGGCGTTTGAGGCAATGACCCTTTGTTGGCGCTTTTACCTTGTTTATTGTCTCTTCCCATGTTTAGTTTCTCCTTTCGTTTTGATATTTCTTAATATGGCTTTAAATTGATTTTTTTATCATGGGAAAAACTAGGGAAAGGAAAGAATATATTGTATAAATGTATAGAACTTTTTGAGTTAATAGATCAGCCTTAAATGTGCATACTATGCCATGATATCGCCTTCGTTATCAACAACTTTTGACCAAAGTGGTTCATCGGACACTCACTGGAAACTGCCTGGTCTACCAGAAATCACCCCATGTTTATAATGAAACCTTTTTGATGGCAAAATCATTATTTAATAGTGCCCAGTTTTGAGGGAAAGGAAAACCTAACGCCCAATAGCTAATACCTCGAAGATTATATTCCTTCGTCATGTCAAACTTAGCTTGTGCACTTCTAGCATCTTCAAACCATACCTCATGATCTTTACCTTGTTCATCAACATAACGGAAATACGGTGATTGTGCGGTCCTATCATATTGAATGGTTGCGCCATGTTTTATAGCTCTGTTAAGGGCTTCTTGAGAGCTGAATGTTTCTGCTTCTTGACCTTTAACATGCGGTAGAAGCCAATCGCGAGCATAAATTTGAAAGCCTAAAAATATTTTGTTAGCAGGCATAACTGATAAAGCATATTCCACAACTTTTCTCATCTCGTTAATGGGTGAAATGGCTTGTGGTGGACCAAGTCGGTATCCCCACTCATATGTCATTAAAATGACAAAGTCTGCAATTCTTCCGTGTGCTTCATAATCATGTGCCTCATATAATGTTCCTGCCTGCGTTGCGCTCGTTTTTGGCGCAAGTGCCGTTGATACTAGGAATCCTTTTGGGTGAAGACGATCAACAGCTAATTGGAGGAAAGTGTTGTAATTCTCTCGATCTGCTGGAAGAACGTTTTCAAAATCAACGTTTAGAACTTTATAGCCCTTTTCTTCCATCACTTGCAACGTATTGTTGATAACTTTCTCTCGTAATTCTGCACTCGATAAAATAACATGTGATAAGTTGGAACCGGCTTCTGTAGAAGAGAAATTCGTAAGTGTCAGCATTGGTGTAATGTTTTTGGCAACAGCTGCATCAATCATTTCTTTATCTTTTATAGGCTGTAGCGTACCATCCTCCTTCACCATATAAGCAAAGGGGCTAAAATAAGTTAGTAGATGACCGATTGCGTTAATCGACTGTACGGCTTCTTTAGGTTCTTGATACGTATAAGCATTTACTTCAATGGAAGGCTTTGCTCTAGGAATAATCAAATGCGCACCAGCATAAATCATGTTTGGATCTGAAATTCCATTTTCTAAAACAATTGCTTGAACAGTCGTTCCATATTGTGTAGCAATTTGCGATAGAGTTTCTCCTGGCAGCACAATATGTGTAGTGGGTGGAATAATTAGTCTAGTTCCAGGTGTTAAAACATCTGGATTTGTTAAATTATTTTCTGTGATAATCGATTGCATAGTCACCCCGTAATGTTGGGAAATCGACCATAAGGTGTCACCCCTTTTTACAATATGGGTTGTGTAGGGAGAAGGGATAACGAGTGATTGTCCGATAACTAATTGATTTGGATTAGATAAAGCGTTTATTTGGATAATAGAATTGATAGGTACAGAATAGCTGTTTGCAATTTGCCAAAGTGTTTCACCAGCGCTCACGACATGAATAATCATTAGGACACCTCCTAAGTGGTTTCAATATAGCATCATATGTATGAATAAAGAGAATGAGCATTTATCTTTCATTTTTAAGCGATAAAAATTTCAATCTTCATATTCTTTCCAAGTGATAGGCATAGGATAAAACATATGCATGGCATCATTTAGGAGAGGAGTTGTATTTTGAAGAAAGTAAAGCTCACAGGAAGAATTGTTACCCCTGAAGATCCGGACTATGAGCAAGCAAGAACAAATAATAACTTAAATGATCCCAAATTTCCGAGTATCATTGTATTTTGTCGACATACAAAAGATGTTATCAACGCATTAAAATGGGCGAGAGAAAATAATGAATCCTTTCGAATCAGAAGTGGGAGACATAACTATGAAAATTATTCATTATTAAATGAAGGTCTTGTTATAGAT
Source organism: Lysinibacillus sp. 10T31 (assembly GCF_056394365.1). Lineage (NCBI taxonomy): Bacteria > Bacillati > Bacillota > Bacilli > Caryophanales > Bacillaceae > Lysinibacillus > Lysinibacillus sp. 10T31. The sequence goes on along the minus strand of NZ_JBFTHS010000046.1, from coordinate 16,347 downwards.
GTTAGTGATATGAATGACATAACAATTAACAGGCAAGATATGACGGCGAGAATTGAAGCAGGAACTAATTTAGGAAAAGTATATCGGGTATTATGGGAAAATGGTTTTACAATCCCGGCAGGAACTGAAGGTAGTGTAGGGGTTGTTGGGTTGACGCTTGGTGGCGGAATTGGCATGCTATCGCGTCCATTTGGGCTAACATGTGACAATTTACTTGAACTTGAAATGGTTGTTGCAAGTGGTCATGAAGGGGCTGAAGTAATCCAAGCTGACAAGCAGAAAAATAGTGATTTATTTTGGGCAAGTTGTGGCGGGGGCGGTGGGAATTTTGGCATCGTTACAGCTCTTACATTTAAACTGCATCCTATCTCTAACGTATCGATTTTCTCCATTACATGGGGATGGGAAGATTTTGAACGAGCCTTTGACGTGTGGCAAAAATGGGCGCCATATACAGATGAACGCTTGACTTCACAGATTGAGCTTAAATCTAAGGAAGTGGGCGAAATTGTTGCTCAAGGTGAGTTTATAGGTACGGCATCTGAGTTAAAGAAACTACTCCGTCCTTTAAGGAAAACAGGTTCACCAACGAATATATGGATAAAGGAAGTACCGTATATTAAAGCTATAGAATTTTTTGACTTGCCGAGCGGCAACAAACCAGCCCTTCGTAAAAGGTCAGGATCCTTTATTGAAAGGCCTTTCCCTTATACTGCCATTGAACAAATGAAAGAATTTTTATCTAACGCTCCAAATAAAGATACGACCATTTGGCAGCAATCACTTAGAGGTGCGGTAAGTCAAATTGCGCCAAGCCGAACAGCTTATTATTATAGAAATGCTTTAATTGTCCAGGAGTATATTACCTCATGGAAAAAGCCTAAAGAAGAAGAAAGAAATATTCGGTGGGTCGAGAATTTAAGACGGGCTTTGTCACCTTTCACAACTGGTGATTATGTGAATTTCCCTGATCGTTTTATAAAAGATTGGCCAACTGCCTACTATGGTCGTAATCTTCGAATGCTTAGAGAGGTAAAGGGAAAATACGATCCGTATAATGTATTTCATTTTCCTCAAAGTATTCCGCCAAATAAAAGATGGCTTTAAATTAAAACAAAAAAGAAAGAGCAGGATGCAAACATTACTGCTCTTTTCTTCCGCATTAACTGCTTATAAAAGCCCGGTTGGTGAAGACTATTTTTCTGCAAGTATTTTATTGATTGCGGGAATATCAGCGGGAGCAAAATTAAGATTTAGGAGTTCGTTCCGAGGGACCCATCTAATTTCAGCATGTTCTACCATGACCGGCTCTCCCTTTGTAATCGACGCTTTAAATGTTTCTAAGCGCACTATAAATTTTTCGTATTCATAAATGGTATCCTCAACCTTATCCTCAACTTTTATAGAGCAATTAAATTCCTCTAATATTTCACGAGATAAAGCTTGCTCAGGCGATTCGCCCTCTTCGATTTTTCCGCCAGGGAACTCCCAATAATTTGCTAGTACCATATTAGGATTTCTTAACGCACAAAAAATTTCATGCTTATCATTTTCGATAATGGCACCTACAACATGTACATTTTTTTTCATTTATTTTCATCCCCGTTATGTATTCTTAAAATATTGAAAATTATAACATATATCACTGGATTCCCTCATTATCTAGTAGGGAATAATTTTGCTCATTTCCATAGCGTGGAGTTGATTTCCGTTCCGTCTAGGGGGCTTTATTGCCAATTATTGGTAAATGGAGAGATAACAATTAAACTGTTTTTTGCATGACTATGTAATTTATCGTTTTCTACTGTATAATAATGAACAATATATAGGAAAAAGGCGGTACGAGGTACGATGAAAAGAATTGAATCTACGCAAAATGCGTTAGTGAAATATTGGAAGAAGCTTGCGACAACACGTAAAGAGCGTGAAAGATCTGGAGAATTCCTAGTAGAGGGATTTCATTTGGTAGAGGAAGCATTAAAAAATAACGAGCAGGTGCTACAGCTAATTGTACGTGAAGGTGTAGAATTGCCAATGCTTTGGCCGATTGATAGTGTAGCCATCGTTGAAGTAACGGCAGCTGTTGCTAAGGAGTTTGCTGAAACGGAGACTTCTCAAGGGGTATTTGCAGTTTGTAAGCAGCCTTTGTTAGACGAAGATGTAATGGCTTCCTGGCGCAAGGTGCTACTAATTGATGCTGTCCAAGATCCAGGAAATATTGGAACGATGATTCGTACAGCTGATGCAGCTGGTTTAGATGCAGTCATACTTGGTAAGGGCTGTGCGGATTTATATAATCCTAAAACGCTTCGCTCAGCACAAGGCTCTCATTTCCATATTCCCGTCCTGCGTGGCGATTTAGAGGAATGGATTGAGCAGCTACAGGATAATAATGTACCAGTATTTGGAACAGCTTTAGATGAGGATGCAGTTGTCTATAGTGATATTGAGCATACTGGTGCATTCGCGATAATGATGGGGAATGAAGGTAGTGGCATTCATCCACAATTACTTTCGATGACAGATCAAAATATTATAATTCCAATTTTGGGACAAGCGGAGTCTCTAAATGTAGCAGTGGCAACAGGAATCGTTTTATATGGATTTGTGAAGTAGGTAATAAAAGTAATTAAAACTGAAATAATAAGGAAATATTAAAATTGAGCTCATCACTAAAAGTTATAGATAACATATTTAAATATATGCACTGTATATTAGTTGATTGGAGTGGAGACTGGGCGACTCCTTGGGGATCAGCGTCACAGATGAGACCCTGGAGCGAGCAACGCGAGTGAAGCGGCTCATCGGACGCCCCCAGGAAAGCGCCCAGTCGGAACGGAAATCAACCACACGTTTTGGTGATGAGCCTAAAATTGCTGATAAAACCATCAATATCTACTGTAATGGGCACATGGCTCTTGATTTGAATTGGTATAGTATTGTATAATCACTGTTAAAATGTAAACTTAAATGCTTTGACCGGGAAGTAGTAAAGATTGTGAATGGACGACAGGGAGCGCAGGCCGAAGATTGAGAGCCAGTGCCGTACCAATGCAGTTTTGAATTCATCCCGCGAGCAGCTACCGGGACCAGCTAAATGCTGTAAAGGTACGCCGGCTTTAATCTAGTCGTTATGTCAATGAAGTGATTGCTTGGAGTTTTCCTTGCAATAACTAGGGTGGTACCGCGAATATGTCCTCGTCCCTTTTTTAGGGGCGAGTTTTTTTATGCCATCAAAAAAAACAGGCATTGATTTGAACAAGGAGGGTTTATTACATGGAAGAGCAATTAAAGCAATTAGAGCAAGAAGCACTTGCTAAAATTGAAGCGGCAGCAAATTTAAAGGAATTAAATGATGTGCGAGTAGCATATCTAGGAAAAAAAGGACCTATCACTGATTTATTAAAAGGTATGGGGAAGTTATCAGCTGAGGAACGCCCAAAAATGGGTGCCTTAGTCAATACAGTTCGTGAAAATGTAACTGCTGTATTAGAGGAAAAGGTAACTGTGCTAGAGGAAGCAGCAATTGCTGAAAAATTAGCAAGTGAGTCGATTGATGTCACTTTACCTGGTCGTGAAATTAAAGTTGGCAATCGTCATCCATTAACACGCGTTATTGAAGAAATTGAAGATTTATTTATCGGTATGGGCTATGAAATTGCCGAAGGTCCTGAAGTGGAAAAGGATTACTATAACTTTGAAGCATTGAACTTGCCGAAGGGGCACCCTGCTCGTGATATGCAAGATTCGTTCTATATTTCCGAGGAAATATTATTACGTACGCATACCTCTCCTGTGCAAGCTCGCACGATGGAAGAGAAAAAAGGTGAATCAATTCGCATTATTTGCCCAGGGAAAGTATTCCGTCGTGACAACGATGATGCTACACACTCACACCAATTCATGCAAATTGAAGGGTTAGTAATTGGCGAAAATATTCGTATGAGTGACCTTAAAGGAACGCTTGATACTTTAGCGAAAAAAATGTTCGGTGCAGACCGCGAAATTCGACTTCGACCAAGCTTCTTCCCATTCACAGAGCCATCTGTTGAAATGGATATTTCTTGCTTCAAATGTGGTGGTTCTGGCTGTAACGTTTGTAAAGGTACAGGCTGGATTGAAATTTTAGGCGCTGGTATGGTGCATCCAAATGTACTTGAAATGGCAGGCTATGATCCGAAGAAAGTGTCAGGCTTTGCATTCGGTATTGGTGCTGAACGTATCGCAATGTTGAAATATGGTGTCGACGATATTCGTCATTTCTATACGAGTGACACACGTTTCTTATCACAATTCGAGCGAACAGAGGCGTAAGGGGGATAAAAAATGTTAGTATCATTAGAATGGTTAAAAGATTATGTAAGTACACAGGATTTAACGCCTGAGGAGTTAGCTGAAAAAATTACGCGCTCTGGAATTGAAGTAGATGCAGTAATTGACCGTGCTAACGCAATGGATAAAGTTGTTGTCGGCTATGTCGTATCAAAAGAGAAACATCCTGAAGCAGATAAATTAAATATTTGTCAAGTGGATGTTGGTGAAGCTGAACCACAACAAATTATTTGTGGTGCTCCAAACGTTGATGCTGGTCAAAAAGTTATTGTTGCTCGTCCAGGTGCACATTTACCAGGTGGCATTAAAATAAAAAAAGCAAAACTTCGTGGACATGAATCAAACGGTATGATTTGTTCATTACAAGAGTTAGGAATCGAAGGGAAACTTGTTCCTAAAGCATATTCTGAAGGTATTTATGTGCTTCCTGAGGGTGCTGAGGTTGGCTCGGATGCCCTAGCTATTTTAGGTCTACGTGACACAGTATTAGAGCTTGGTTTAACACCAAACCGTTCAGACGCATTGTCAATGCTAGGTGTGGCGTACGAAGTTGGCGCAATTCTATCTGAAGAAGTGAAGTATCCGGAAATCGCCTACAGCACATCTTCTGAAAAAGCAGAAGACATGTTAAAGCTTCGCGTAGAAGATTTACAAGCAAACCCAATGTATGTAGCAAAAGTTGTGAAAAACGTAAAAATCGCGGAATCACCGATGTGGCTACAAAATCGCTTAATGGCAGCAGGCGTACGCCCACACAATAATGTTGTCGATGTAACGAACTACATTTTAATGGAATACGGTCAACCGCTTCATGCCTTTGACTACGATAGCCTAGCTACAGGTGAAATTGTAGTGCGTAAAGCAACAGAGGGCGAAAAAATTACAACTTTAGATGACCAAGAGCGTACATTAAAAGCAACAGATTTAGTCATTACAAATGGCAAAGAGCCAGTAGCTATCGCAGGTGTAATGGGTGGTGCAAACTCTGAAGTAAATGATTCTACAACAACGGTTGTGATCGAATCAGCTTACTTCGACGGCTTAACTGTACGTCAAACATCACGTCATCTTGGACTTCGTTCAGATGCTTCTGCTCGCTTTGAAAAGGGTGTTGATCCTAACCGTGTGTTACCAGCTGCAGAACGTGCTGCAGCACTACTAGCTGAATTAGCTGGCGGTGAAGTGTTAGAGGGAACATGCATCGTGGATGAACTAGATAAATCACCAGCACGTGTTGTCGTTTCTCCAGATTTTATTAATGAACGTTTAGGTATGAAAATTTCGTTAGAAGAGATGTTGTCTATTTTAGAGCGTCTTAAATTTGGCGTAGAAGCAGCTAATGGTTTACTAATCGTTGATGCGCCAACACGTCGTCAAGATATTAAAATTGAAGAAGATATCGTAGAGGAAATTGCTCGTCTATACGGCTATGATGAAATCCCGATGACTTTACCAGAGGGAGCAAACCAAGTAGGCCGTCTAACGCCATATCAAGCAAATCGTCGTGTAGTTCGTAGTTACATGGAAGGGGCTGGCCTTTACCAAGCTGTCACTTACTCATTAACTTCAGATGCATTGTCACAACGCTTTGCATTGAAAGCTGAGCCGGTAACACGTTTACTAATGCCGATGAGTGAGGACCGTTCAACACTACGCCAAAGTCTTATCCCGCATTTAATTGAAGCTGCTGCTTATAATGTTGCGCGTAAGGCTGACAATGTGGCATTGTATGAAATTGGTTCAGTATTCCTTGGTCAATCAGAAGAGGGGCTACCATATGAAGAAGAGCATGTGGCAGCAGTAGTAACAGGAAAATGGCTTGACCATGCTTGGCAGGGTGAGAAAAAAGCAGTAGATTTCTTCGTCTTAAAAGGCATTGTAGAAGGTGTTATCGGTAAGCTTGGTTTAGAGGATCGTATTTCATTTGTGAAAGCTGAAGTAGATGGATTACACCCAGGACGTACTGCTAGCATTCTTTTAGACGGTGAACAAGTCGGCATTATCGGTGGATTACATCCAGCAGAGCAAAAAGCATGGGGTGTAAAAGACACATATGTAATGGAAATGAATCTAGTAACATTATTAAATGCTACTGCAAAAGAAGCACCTCTTGGTTATACACCAGTGCCTCGTTTCCCTGCAATGTCTCGTGATATTGCACTTATCATGGACCGTACAACAACAGCTGGAGAGGTTACTGCTGTGATTCGCTCAACAGGCGTGAAATTATTGAAAGACGTTCGTGTATTCGACGTATATGAAGGTGAAAAAATGGAGGCTGGTAAAAAATCAGTGGCATTCTCCCTAACATACTTCGATCCAGAACGTACTTTAACAGATGAAGAAGTTGTTGCAGCACATAACAAAGTGTTAAAAGCTATTGCAACAATTGAAGGCACAGAAGTACGCTAATTTAATAAATTTTATGTGAGCTGTCTCTTAATGAGGCAGCTTTTTGATTTGTTAACATCATACACAGTTACAAGTAGTATTTGCAGGAAGTGTGAGAGAAAAAAAGCGCTGGAGAGAAGACTTAAAGTTAATTCACATCTTTAAGTGTTTCGTAATATTTAGAAATAACAAAAAATAAATTTTTGATCTATATTATGTGTATAGTATAATTTGGATAGAAAATTTTACTATTTGGGTGGTAGTTATTATGAAAAATCATCAAAAAAGAAGAGGCTTTTCCGTGCGAGCCCGATTAATATGGGCGTTTACTTTGACACTTTTAATCCCCAGTATTACTATTGGTACGTTTTCATATTTGAAGGCTTCTGATCAATATTACAAGGAATTAAGTAATAGCTCGCGCGAAAATGTTGATTTATTAAATACACTAATTTCAAATGAGATATCACCTATTCAAAGTGATGTGGAGTATTTAGCTGCTTCTTTAAATAAGAATGTGCAAGATGCAGATGCTTTAAAGGAATTAGAAAAATATAATGCATTACATAGCAATGTCTCTGTTGTCAATTTAGCAATTGAGGGGCACAAATTTATGCGTGAACCATATGCTAAATCCTCAGCTGATTATGATCCATTTACGCGACCATGGTACTTAAAGGCTATAGAATCACCAGGCAAAGGCGTTATGGTTGATCCATATAAATCAACGATTACAGGAGAATTAATACTAGCAGTATCAGCTGGTTTACAGGACCGTTCAGGAGTTATTTCTATTGGTCTAAATTTAAACGGGATTTCCGAGCTAGTGAAAACAGTGGAAATTGGTGATAATGGCTATGCTACATTAGTAAACGCCAATAATCTTATTATTGCTGATCCACAATTAGAGGTAGGATCGGAGCTCAAAAAGTCATATTTAGAAAAGATGCAAGGAAAAGAAGAAGGTAGTTTTACCATTAAAGAAGATGGAAGAGAGCATCAAGTGTTTTTTACTACCAATAAACTAACAGGTTGGAAAATTATCGGTACTATGGATTTGGCAGATGTTGCAACTGTCACAAAACCAATATTAACAAACACTATGATAGTTATTGTCATTGCTTTAATCGTATTTGGAATCATTGGTGCTTTCATTATAAGAACAATCATTCAGCCATTAAATAAGTTGTCAACAGTAGCTGAGCAGGTAGGAGACGGTGATTTACGTAATTTAATTGAAATTAAAAGACATGATGAGATAGGCAAATTGGCGGATATATTCAATAAAATGATTCTATCTTTACGTGGTGTAGTTGGTAACATTGGTGAGGAATCAAATCAGTTAGCTGCATCATCGGAGGAACTTACAGCAAGTACATCCGAAAATAAACGAGCTACATCGCAAATTGTTGATTCCATTCAAACATTTGCTGAAACGGTTGATTTGCAAGCCGAAACAATTAATGTTAGCACTAACGCTGTACTTGAAATGTCTTCATCCATTCAACAAATTGCAGTAAAGTCTGATACCGTTAATGAGATGTCGAATAAAGCAATGGAGGCTGTTGTAATAGGAGACAAAACTATTCAAACGGCAATTGGCCAAATGAAAATGATTCAAAGTACTGTCCAAGCACTTGAAAACACCGTACAAACACTAAGTGAACGTTCTAATGAAATAGGACGTATTGTAGAGGCAATTACGCAAATTGCTGATCAAACCAATCTTTTAGCTTTAAATGCTGCAATTGAAGCTGCTCGTGCAGGTGAGCATGGAAAAGGTTTTGCAGTTGTTGCTGATGAGGTGCGAAAGCTTGCTGAGCAATCCGCACAATCAACAATGCAAATAAAAGATATCATTGATTATATTCAAACCGATACAAAACTAGCGGTTGAATCAATGGCTGCTGGTTCAGCTGAGGTATTAAAGGGAATTGATGTAACAAATATTGCAGGAAAGTCATTCAAAGAAATTAGTGATAATGTACAAAGCGTAACCTATGAAATAGGACAAATTTCAGAGACAGCAAAAGTTATTTCTGAACATTCCAATCAAGTGGCAGTGGGAATTGAAAGTGTGCTTCAGCGAACAAATGAAAATACAGCAAGTGCACAAAATATTTCCGCCGCAACAGAGGAACAGCTTGCTTCTATGGAAGAAATCGCTGCATCGGCTGAAGCCCTTGCTAAAATGTCTGAAAGTCTACAACAAACCATTAGACAGTTTAAATATTAAGCTAAAAAAATCTGATTATAATAAGTTTTTGATATAAAGGATTTCGCTAACTACAGTAGAGAGCAAGTTGTATACTTGTAATCTGCTGAAGTATAGCGAAATTTTTTTCTTGTCTAGAAGACCAATTTATTTCATTTTTTTAGCTTTCTCAGTATTAGCAAAATGCCATTTCGTAATGGATTTTAAAAATTCCTCACCTTGTTTCCGCCAAATGCGTGCTGCTAACGCGTCTACTTTCGCTGAAGCTCCCTTCAACAACTCTATCCCAGCAATCTCACTCAGGCGGTCCATTTCTTTTAAAAATGCAGCACGAGCTAATATCGATGCAGTTGCTACGGAAAGATGTAGTTGCTCGGCCTTCGTAGAAAATAGTACATCCTCTCGAACAATATCTCGTTCATTTTTTAAGTAATTGTAATACACGCCGCGTTCCGCAAACTGATCTATCAATATATGCTCTGGTTTTTCGGGTGCCATTTTTGACAGAGCATTTTTAAGTGCCTTATTGTGCATCATAGCTTTCATTTTACCTTGAGAGTAGCCTCGTGCTTGTAATTCGTTATATTTTTCGTTGCGTAGTACAAGTACACTATGGACGCAAGCAGCACGTAAATGTGGCGCTATTTTACGCATGTAATCATCCGTTAGCATTTTTGAGTCCTTGACACCAAGTTCGTTTATAAGCGCAATTTTTGATGAAGGGACGTATACCGCTGCAACTGTTATTGGACCGAAATAATCACCAGTACCCGTTTCATCTGAGCCTAGCACCGACATCGTAGCAAAACCTTCTGGCAGAACGTCGCCCTTTGCTCCAATTGACGATGATTTTTGTGTATTTTTTAACTCTACGTTTCCCCAGCGTGCAGCTTCTCGCTCAGCTCCGCCCCCTTGGAACATTAATTTACCTGATTTGTACATCGTGATTGCTGTATCTGGAAGCTTTGCGGCAAAAATTACACCTGGAGCTTTACGTTCTACAAAATGATTTGCATAGTAAGACATCACCTCTTTTTGTTTATTTGTTGATATGGAAAGTACAATATTTGACATTTATTCGTTCCTTTCTGTCCTCGTTGTTCACAATTTTATACCTTTCATGGTATGATAATAAATAGCTTTTTTGTGTATGCTGCTCACAACCAAAAAATTCGTGAGCACAAAAATTTAAAAGGGGGGTGCGACTATGGAAAATCAAGAAAAGAATAAAATTTCTGTGGAAATCTACGGTCATACATATAAAATGGTCGGCTCTGAATCCATTGGACATATGCGACTTGTCGCTTCGATTGTTGATGACCGTATGCGCGAAATGAATGTACATAATCCCTCTCTAGATAGCACAAAGCTTGCCGTTCTTACAGCAGTAAATAGCGTTCACGATTATTTACTATTAAAAGAACAAATGGAACAACTAGAAGAAGAATTGAAAAAATTAAAGGGTTGAAGTGAATGTTAGATTTAATCATATTAGCGGTGCTATTAGCCGGTCTCATCGTTGGAGCAAAACGCGGTTTCATTGTACAGATGATGCATATCGTTAGCTTTATAGTTGCCCTAATTGTTGCGTATATCTATTATAAACCATTAGCACAAAAATTTGTGTTTTGGGTTCCGTATCCAGGTGTAACGGATTCAGGTAGTCTTGGAGTAGTTATTGATAGCCTGGATTTAGACCGCACTTTTTACCGTGTCATTGCCTTTGCAGTCATTTTCTTTGCGGTGAAAATTACATTGCAAATTGTGGCATCGATTTTTGATTTTATAGCGTATTTACCTGTGTTAGGTACGGTGAATCGTTGGCTTGGAGCATTGTTTGGCATGATTGAAAACTATTTAATTATGTTTATTTTGCTGTACATTCTTGCTTTATTGCCAGTTGATTCTATTCAAAGTTTAATGTCGAAGTCGTTGTTAAGTGGTCTCATTTTGGAACATACACCGATTATTACAAGTATGTTCCAAAACTGGTGGTATATTTATATGCAATAGCAAACTGTGCACTTCTCTCGGTTTTGAGGGAAGTGTTTTTACGATAGGAGGAATTCCCAATGAACAAAAAAACAATTATTCGTACATTTGAAAAAATTGCATTGTATATGGAATTACAAGGGGAAAATCCATTCAAAGTGTCTGCCTTTCGAAAAGCTGCTGCCGCACTTGAGGGGGACGAGCGCTCATTAAGTGAGATGGAAGATGTAACAAAGCTTAAAGGTATAGGTAAAGGTACAGCGGCTGTTATTGAGGATTTAATGACAAATGGTGAATCAAGCTTATTAAAAGAATTAGAAGAAATTGTACCAAAAGGTTTGCTTCCGTTATTAAAACTGCCTGGCTTAGGTGGTAAAAAAATAGCTAAGCTTCATCAAGAGTTAGGGGTCGATTCTGCGGAAAGTTTAAAGACTGCTTGTGAGGAAGGTAAAGTTCGTGGGCTAGCAGGCTTTGCGGCAAAAAGTGAAGAAAAAATTTTAAAGGAACTTGCAAATTTAGCAAATCGATCAGAACGTTTGCCGATTTGGCAGCTAGAGCCAGTTGTTTTACAAATTGAAGCTCTTCTAGGTAGTATGGAAGAAGTGGAACGTTTTTCTGTTGCTGGAAGCTTCCGTCGTGCAGCTGAAACAAGTAAGGATATTGATTTTATTGTTGTTACTGAAGCAGTTGAAACTGTACGTGAAAAACTACTGAATGAACTTTCTGTACAAGAAGTCGTAGCAGCTGGTGATACAAAAATTTCAGTTATTTTAGATCTAGATGAACCTGTAAGTGTAGATTTCCGATTAGTAAGAGATGCTGAATATGCAACGGCCTTGCATCATTTCACAGGCTCGAAAGATCACAATGTCCGCATGCGCCAAATTGCTAAAGCTCGTGGTGAAAAAATTAGTGAATATGGCGTAGAACAGGCTGATGGCACCGTATTAACGTTTAAGGATGAAGAGGAATTTTTTGCGCATTTTGATTACCCATTTATCCCGCCTAGTTTGCGTACAGGAACAACGGAATTTGACAAAACGGATGACATAAATAGTCTAGTGAAATTAGAAGATATTAAAGCAGATTTGCATATGCATACGACATGGTCTGATGGTGCGTACTCTGTAACTGAAATGGGCGAGGCATTGATCGCACGTGGCTATCAGTATAGTGTTATTACTGACCATTCACAATTTTTAAAAGTAGCGAATGGTCTAACGCCTGAGCGCTTAACAAAGCAACGTACTGAAATTGAGGCGTTTAATGAAGCACATCCAGATTTCCATTTATATGCGGGGACAGAAATGGATATTTTGCCGGATGGTTCCCTTGATTTCGAAGATGATGTACTAAGAGAGTTAGATTTTGTCATTGCTTCTATTCACTCTAGCTTTACACAATCGCAGGACAAAATTATGGCGCGTTTACTTACGGCGATGCAAAATCCATACGTTCATATGATTGCACATCCAACTGGTCGCATTATTGAGGATCGTAATGGCTATAATCCAGATATGGGGCAATTAATTGCGTGGGCAAAGGAATATGGTAAAATTTTAGAGTTAAATGCGAACCCGTATCGTCTTGATTTATGTGTTGAGCATTTAGAAATGGCTTTGGCAGCAGGTGTGCCCGTAGCAATCAATACGGATGCCCATGATATTGCTCATTTACGCTTTATGGATATTGGTGTGCGCTATGCAAACAGAGCATGGTTGAAAAAGGATATGATTGTGAATACATGGACGCGAGAACAATTTGAAGCGTTTATTCGACGAAATAAATAGGTTGAGGAGGTGTTCTCAGTGATCGCAGAACGCGCATTGAAAACACTAGAATATGATAAAGTACGTCAGCAAGTGGCTACATACTGTACTTCTTCAATCGGTAAATCAGCGGTTGATGAGCTTGTACCACAGACAGATTATGAAAAAGTTGTACAATTATTAGAAGAAATGGATGAAGGACTATCTATTTTACGTGTTAAAGGCAATGTGCCGATGGGTGGAATTTTTGATGTACGACCAGCTGCAAGGCGTGCACAAATCGGCGGCATGCTTTCAGCAATGGAACTAATGGAAGTTTCAAGTACGATTCGAGCTAGTAGAATTCTTCGTAATTTCATTGAAGATATAGAATCAGAAGAAGTGATTGAAATTCCTCATTTCATCGCAAAAAAGGAAGCAATGCCTGTTTTGACAGGCTTGCAGCATGAAATTAATAACTGTATTGATGACAATGGCTCTGTGCTAGACTCTGCAAGCCAAACTTTGCGTTCAATTCGCCAGTCTTTGCGCGCAGAAGAGGCTAAAGTACGTTCTAAGCTGGAAAGCCTTATACGTGGGAGCAATGCTTCAAAAATGCTCTCAGATACACTTGTAACGATTCGTAATGATCGCTTTGTTATTCCCGTTAAGCAAGAGTATCGTCATCATTATGGTGGAATTGTGCATGACCAATCATCTTCTGGCCAAACATTATTTATCGAGCCAGATTCGATTGTACAAGCGAATAATGAGATTCATCGATTAAAAATGAAAGAGCAAGCTGAAATTGAACGAATCTTACTTGCTTTAAGCGCAATGGTAGAGGAAGTAGCTCCAGATTTATTTAACTTAGTAAAAGTACTAGGTGAGATTGACGTTATTTTAGCTAAAGGCAAATATGGTCAAGCGAACAAATGTACAATGCCTAAAATGAATAACGACGGCTATATTCGACTTGTGCGTGCACGTCATCCACTTTTACCAATTGAAACAGCGGTTGCTAACGATATTGAATATGGGAAAGACACTACGGCAATTGTGATCACAGGACCAAACACTGGTGGTAAAACTGTCACTTTAAAAACAGTTGGACTATGTACATTAATGGCACAAGCGGGGTTGCCAGTGCCTGCACTTGATGGTTCAGAGCTTGCTGTTTTCAAGCAGCTTTTTGCAGATATTGGAGATGAACAGTCAATTGAGCAATCACTGTCAACATTCTCTTCTCATATGGTCAACATAGTAGATATCTTACAAAAGTTTGATCATGAATCACTTGTTCTATTTGATGAATTAGGTGCTGGGACAGATCCTCAGGAAGGGGCAGCTCTGGCCATCTCCATTTTAGATGAAGTACACGGTCGTGGCGCCCGCGTTATGGCAACGACGCACTATCCTGAGCTAAAAGCATACGGCTATAATCGTCCAGGAGTTGCCAATGCAAGTGTAGAATTTGATATTGAGACATTGAGTCCAACATATCGTCTACTTATTGGTGTACCAGGCCGCTCCAATGCATTTGAAATTTCAAGTCGCCTTGGCTTACCAGAATCGATTATTGACCGTGCGAAAAGCTTTACAGGTACAGATCGCCATGAGGTAGAGTCAATGATTGCGTCACTAGAAGAGACTCGTCGCCAATCCGAAGATGATGCAGAACGCTCTCATGAATTACTAATGGAGTCTGAAGAACTTCGTAAAGAGCTACAAGGAAAACTACAAGCTTACGAGGAACGCAAAGAAGCACTCGATAAAAAAGCGAAAGAAAAGGCTCGTAAAATTGTTGATGAAGCAAAAAGAGAAGCAGAATCAATTATTGCTGAGCTTCGAGAAATGCGCAAAAATGCAGACCAAGTTGTCAAGGAGCATGAGCTCATTGAAGCTCGTAAACGACTAGAAGAAGCTACACCTCTTGAAAATAATAAAGTGCTGAAAAAAGCGGCACAAGTAAAGGCCCGTACACAAAACTTAGTTGTCGGAGACGAGGTAAAGGTGTTAAGCTATGGACAACGGGGTACATTGCTCGAAAAAGTATCGGATACCGAATGGGTTGTCCAAATGGGTATTTTGAAAATGAAAATCTCGGATAGTGATCTAGAGTACATTAAACCAGAAAAAGAACCTGTGCAACGTATGGCTGGTGTAAAAAATCGCACTAGCCATGTAAAATTAGAATTAGATTTACGCGGCGAACGATATGAAGATGCCATTATCCGTACGGAAAAATATATTGATGATGCCTTGCTTGCTAACTATGGGCGTGTATCAATTATTCATGGTGTCGGTACAGGTGCATTACGTCAGGGAATTCAAAACTATTTGAAAAAGCATAAGCGTGTAAAATCTTTCCGTTTTGGTGAAGCCGGCGAGGGAGGCCTAGGCGTCACAGTTGTGGAATTGAAATAAGCAGTAAAGGGGACGGAGAAAATGCTAAATTCAAGCTTTTGGCGATATCCAATTATCGAAACGGCAGGATATTTTAGTGTTGTTGTGTTATGTTTAGTCGTCTCGATGGCATTGTTCGAAGTCGTTACGAAATATAAAAATTGGGAAGAAATTAAAAAGGGTAATGTCGCTGTGGCACTTGCAACAGGCGGGAAAATACTGGGGATCTGTAATATTTTTCGCTTTTCCATTGCGCGCCATAGCACTTTAAGTGAAATGATTGGCTGGGGCCTCTTTGGTTTTACATTACTAATTGTGGCGTATTTCTTATTCGAATTTATGACACCACGTTTTAATGTCGATCAAGAAATCGCAAATGATAATCGCTCAGTCGGTTTCATATCCTTTACCATTTCGCTCGGTCTATCGTTTGTTATTGGGGCAAGTATTGCATAGGAGTGTAATGACATGGAAAAATTAGCAAAAGTACTAATCGTTGTCTGCATAGCATTTTTGGCAGTCGGTGTCTATTATATGATGACCGTTTAAGCAAAAAACGCATCCTTTTATGAGGATGCGTTTTTTTTATGGGTAAAGAGAAGAATTGCTCGAGTGTCTAGCGACGGAAAGAAGGCAGGGCGACGGAAAGAAGAGTCGAAGCGACGGAAAGAAGGCAGGGCGACGGAAAGAAGAGTCGAAGCGACGGAAAGAAGGCAGGGCGACGGAAAGAAGAGTCGAAGCGACGGAAAGAAGGCAGGGCGACGGAAAGAAGGCAGGGCGACGGAAAGAAGGCAGGGCGACGGAAAGAAGAGCCAGAGTGACGGAAAGAAGGATTGGAGCGACGGAAAGAAGAGTCAGAGCGACGGAAAGAAGGCAGGACGACGGAAAAAAGAGTCGAAGCGACGGAAAGAAGAGCCAGAGTGACGGAAAGGAGAGCCGAAGCGACGGAAAGAAGGCAGGGCGACGGAAAGAAGGATCGGAGCGACGGAAAGGAAAGCCAAAGCGACGGAAAGAAGAGTCAGAGCGACGGAAAGGAGAGCCGAAGCGACGGAAAGAAGGCAGGGCGACGGAAAGAAGGATCGGAGCGACGGAAAGGAAAGCCAAAGCGACGGAAAGAAGAGTCAGAGCGACGGAAAGAAGAGCTGAAGCGACGGAAAGAAGGCAGGGCGACGGAAAGAAGGATCGGAGCGACGGAAAGGAAAGCCAAAGCGACGGAAAGAAGAGTCAGAGCGACGGAAAGGAAAGCCACGGAAAGGAAAGCCA